>JBAIYC010000027.1:0-3471 GCA_037916085.1 Nitrospirota bacterium
ACGCAGAAGAACGAAGGCGGACGGCTTGGTTCCATCCTGGTGAAACTCGGTCATGTCCCCGAAGAAAAGCTCATGACCTTCCTGAGCAAGCAGTATGGCGTTCCCTATGTCGACCTGAACAAGTTCCAGATCAATCCAGCTGTCATCAAACATATTCCTACCGATGTTGCCCAGAAGTACCGTATCATGCCCATCAATAGGTCCGGCGCGACCATCACCATCGCCATGGTGGATCCTTCGAACATCTTCGCGATCGACGACATCAAGTTCATGACAGGATACAATGTGGAAGCTGTCGTCGCCACCGAAGGCGCTATCGTCGAGGCCATCAAGAAACACTACGGGGCGGGGAAGTCTCTGATGGCAACCAAGCCAGGGGCAGCGCCTGCAGTTGCGGGGAAAGAGACTAAGAAGTTCGCTCTGAATGCCAAGGACTATAGTCTCGAAGGCCTAAAGGAGGACAACAACGAGGAGGAGGAATCTCTCGACACGGGTGGTGTCGTCGATGTCGATGACTTTGACAATCTGGTCCATGGCGCGGTGGAAGACCTGGAGGTGGTTGAGGATCAACAGGAGCAGATGGACGGCGAAGTTGACGCTCCTATCGTGAAACTCGTCAACGGGATACTTCTGCGTGCAGCTACCATGGGGGTGAGCGATATCCACGTGGAACCCTACGAAAAGAGCTTTCGCGTGCGGTACCGCATGGATGGCTCGCTGCATACCGTGATGGGCCTCCCTCTCAAGATCAAGAACGCAGTCATTTCGCGCATCAAAATCATGTCCCAGATGGATATTGCCGAGCGGCGGCTTCCGCAGGACGGCCGCATCAAGATCAAGATGGGCGCGAAAAAGACCATGGACTTCCGCGTATCCGTGCTGCCCTGTCTCTTCGGTGAGAAGTGCGTCCTTCGGCTTCTTGATAAGTCCAATCTGCAACTGGACATGACCAAGCTGGGTTTTGGTGTGGACCAGCTCAAGGACTTTAAGGAAGCTCTAGACAAGCCCTACGGTATGGTCCTTGTCACCGGTCCGACGGGAAGCGGGAAGACCACGACGCTCTATTCGGCTCTATCGGAACTGAACAAGGAAGACACGAATATCATGACGGCCGAGGATCCCGTCGAGTTCAATCTCGCGGGCATCAACCAGGTCCAGATGAAGGATGACATCGGATTGAACTTTGCAGCTGCCCTGCGCTCGTTCCTGCGTCAGGATCCCGACGTCATCATGGTGGGAGAGATCCGCGACTACGAAACAGCGGAGATCGGCGTGAAAGCGGCCTTGACCGGCCACCTTGTGCTTTCCACGCTCCACACGAACGACGCACCCAGTACGATCAACCGTCTTCTGAACATGGGCGTCGAGCCGTTCCTGGTGTCATCGGCGGTCGTGCTCATACTGGCGCAGCGTCTTGTCAGGAAAGTATGCCAGAACTGCAAACAGCCGCTCAAAGTGCCTCCCCAGGTGCTGATCGATGCAGGGTTCGCCAAGGAAGACGCGGAGACCGTCGTCCCGATGAAAGGGAAAGGATGCGACGTCTGTAATAATACGGGATATAAGGGAAGGGTGGCGCTGTACGAAGTGATGCCGATCAAGGATGAGATCAAGGAACTGGTTCTCCAGGGAGCGTCGGTCATGGACATCAAGAAACAGGCGGTCTCGCTCGGTATGAAGACGCTCCGCGCGAGCGGCCTCATCAAGATCAAGGAGGGGATGACCTCCCTTGACGAAGTGCTTGAAACGACATTCCCCGATACGCAGTAGCGTCCAGAGATACTGTCCTAAACTAGAACATCTAGAGGCGAGGGAACGTGCATGGCAAATCTTCATGACCTATTGAAGTATATGATCGAGAAGGGGGCGTCGGACCTTCATATTACTACGGGGATCCCCCCGACGATTCGGGTCGATGGAAAAGTGAAGCCCATTCCTGGCCTCGAGCCGTTGACGGCAACGCAGACCAAGGACCTCTGTTACAGCATCTTGACCGATGCCCAAAAGCACAAGTTTGAGGAGAACAACGAACTCGACCTCTCTTTCGGAGTCAAAAACCTTTCCCGCTTTCGCGCCAACATCTTCGTACAGCGGGGTGCCGTCGCTGCCGCCATCCGTACGATCCCGTTCAAGATAAAGACCTTCAATGAATTGGGATTGCCCGAGATCGTCTCGGACCTGTGCAAGAAGCCGCGCGGTCTGATCCTTGTGACCGGGCCGACCGGAAGCGGCAAGTCAACGACCTTGGCGTCGATGATCGACAAGATCAATTTGGAGCGCCAGGAACACATCATCACCATTGAAGACCCGATCGAGTATCTCCATCCCCACAAGAAATGTGTCGTGAACCAGCGCGAAGTGAATGCTGACACGAAGTCCTTCAAGGACGCCCTCAAGTACATACTCCGCCAGGACCCGGATGTCGTGCTCATCGGTGAAATGCGTGACCTGGAAACCATCGAGGCCGCCCTGACGATCGCGGAAACAGGCCACCTGACCTTTGCTACGCTGCATACGAATTCTGCAGCCCAGACCATGAACCGCATCATCGATGTGTTCCCTCCGCACCAACAGTCTCAGGTCCGCGCACAGTTGTCGTTCGTTCTCGAAGGCGTTATCTCCCAGCAGCTTATCCCCAAGGTTGGCGGCGGCCGCACTCTCGGGCTGGAGATCATGATCCCGAACGCTGCGATCAGAAACCTGATTCGCGAGGACAAGATACATCAGATCTATTCCCTCATGCAGACGGGCCAGGCCAAGTTCGGGATGCAGACCCTCAACCAGTCACTGTACGAACTTTATGTACGGAAGCATATTTCCTATGAGGACTGTATCGGCAGATCGTCCGTCGTCGACGAGCTTATCCAGATGCTCGGACGTTCCGGCCTTGCGGCAAGCCAGACCGCGCAAAAAGACCGCCGGTAGAGTATTCCGGTCAGCGCGTGCAGTTATTCCACGTACTTGAGGTGAACGATGGCAGCGACGGTTTTTCTCTGGGAAGGGAAGACCCGGCAGGGGAACATTCAGAAGGGCGAGATTTCTGCGGCCAGCAAAGAGGAAGTGATGGCCTTACTGCGGAAGCAGAACATCACTCCCGTGAATGTCTCGGCAAAAGCGAAGGAAATCACGCTTGCATTCGGCGCACCCAAGGTGACGGACCGTGACATCGTCATCCTTACTCGCCAGCTGGCAACAATGATCGATGCGGGTCTTCCTCTCGTGCAGTGTTTGGAGATCCTGGGTAGCCAGACGGAAAACAAAACCCTTTCGAAGGTGATTATCCAGGTCCGTACTGACGTAGAGGGTGGCGCCACCTTTGCCGATGCGCTCAAGAAACATCCGAAGATCTTCGACAACCTGTATGTGAACATGGTCGCAGCGGGCGAAGCGGGCGGTATCCTTGACACGATTCTGGGCCGTCTCGCTGCCTATATGGAAAAATTTGCAAAGATCAAGCGGCAGATCAAGTCCGCC
>JBAIYC010000028.1:0-2008 GCA_037916085.1 Nitrospirota bacterium
CGGTGAACACCTGCGTGATCATCACCGAGGTGACGGTGGACGGCGATACGACGGTGCTGGGGGCCCTGGCGGACTCGGTGCAGGAGGTGATCGACCTTTCGCCCGCGGACATCTCGCCGGCTCCCAGGATCGGGACGCGGCTCCGGACGGAGTTCATCCGGGGGATGGGGAAGCGGGACGATCGGTTCATCATCATCCTGGACATCGACAGGGTCTTCTCTTCAGACGAACTCGCCCTGGTCCGGCCCGACGGCCCGGACCAGGAAGGCGCCGGGCCGCAGTAGGCCAGGGCGCGGTCCGGAGCGAGTGGAGCCCCGACGGGCGGGAGCCGGTGGCTCCCCTCCACAACGCGACCTCCCGCGACTTTCCTGCATTCCTCCCCCGGGCAGGAGCCGGGGGATTCCATGTCGCAGGGATCGAACGACCGATGGAGCAAAAAGGGTTCACCGTATGGGCGAAGCCCATGACGCAGGCGGAGTTCGACCGCTTCAGCGACCTCATCATCGAGCAATGCGGCATCAAGATGCCGCAGAGCAAGAAGATCATGCTCGAGGCGCGGCTCCAGAAGCGGCTCCGGAGCCTGGGCATCGCCACGTTCGGCGAATATTACCGCTACGTACGGCAGGAGGGCGGCGGCGAGCTGGTGCACATGCTCGACGCGGTGACGACGAACAAGACCGACTTCTTCCGCGAGCCCGCTCACTTTGAGTTCCTGGCGCAGACCATTCTGCCGGAATTCCTGGCAGGACAGGAGCAGTCCCGGGAGCGGCAGCGTGCGCTCCGCATCTGGAGCGCCGGATGCTCCAGCGGCGAGGAGCCCTATACGCTCGCCATGGTGCTGAGCGATTTCGCGGAGCAGCATCCGTCCTTCGCCTTTTCGATCCTGGCGACCGACCTCTCGACGAAGGTCTTGGACCGTGCGCGGACCGCGATCTATGACGAGGAGCGGGTCGCAACGGTCCCTCCGGCGATGAAGCAGAGATACCTGCTGCGCAGCAAGGACCGGGACAAGGGGCTCGTCCGGATGACGCCCGTGCTCCGCGCGGCGGTCCAGTTCCAGCGCTTGAACCTCATGGAGGAGAACCTTTCCTTCTCCGACCTGTTCGACGCAATCTTCTGCAGGAACGTCATCATCTATTTCGACCGCAGGACCCAGGAGCGCCTCCTCGCGAGGTTCTGCCGGGTGCTGCGCACGGACGGCCATCTGTTCCTCGGCCATTCAGAAAGTATCCACGGCTTCGATCTGCCCCTGAAACGGCTGGTCTCGACCGTGTACCGGAAAGAGGGCTGACCTGCGCCGGTACGTTCCCCGGGAACACCCCTATGGCAAAGAAGATCCGAGTCCTCATCGTTGACGATTCCGCAGTTGTGCGCCAGACCATGGCGCACATCCTCTCCTCGGACCCCAGCATCGAGGTGATGGCGAAGGCGTCGGACCCCCTCATCGCCGCGGACCATCTCCGGCGCGAGGTGCCCGACGTCATCATGCTGGACATCGAGATGCCGCGCATGGACGGCCTCACCTTCCTCAAGAAGCTCATGTCCCAGCGTCCCATTCCCGTCGTGATCTGCTCGAGCCTCGCAGAATCCGGATCGGCCACGGCGCTCCACGCCCTGGAGTACGGCGCGGTGGAGATCATCCTGAAGCCGCGGCTGGGGGCGAAGCAGTTCCTCGAGGAGTCGAGGATCCGCATCTGCGACGCGGTCAGGGCCGCGGCTGCGGCGCAGGTCAGGCGCCTGCCGGACCTCCACCGAGATATTCCCCCGAAGCTGACGGCCGACGCCGTGCTTGCCAAGGCGAAGATCGGCAGCGAGGCGATGCTCAAGACCACGGAGAAGGTGGTGGTTGTCGGCGCATCAACGGGCGGGACCGAGGCGCTGAAGGAACTGCTGACGGCGATGCCGCTGGACGCCCCGGGGATCGTGATCGTGCAGCACATGCCGGAGAACTTCACCAAGGCCTTCGCGACGCGCCTTGACGGCATCTGCGGCATCTCGGTGAAGGAGG
>JBAIYC010000029.1:0-4046 GCA_037916085.1 Nitrospirota bacterium
CCTGCGGGACATGCCATGGAGACATCGCCTCGATGGCGCGGGTAGCGAGAAAGCAGAAGATCGAGATGGGCTGGTGTCTCAGTTGCCACAAGCAGCATAAGGCGAGCATCGACTGCTGGACATGCCATAAATGAAGCAAGCTCCACATGAGAAATAACAAATTTCAAATAAGCTCCAAGTTCGAAATGTCAATGTTCGATACACATCCGGGTTCGCATATTCGGTTATTGGTGCTTGGAGTTTATTTTGTCATTGGGTTCTTGGGATGGAATGCTTTCCTACGGGAGTCTACATGGATCGCAGGACCTTTCTTCAACTAGGCGGATTGACTGCGGCCGGCAGCCTGTTCGCCGGCTGCACCAACGAGAGGATCATCCCCTATCTGGTGCCGCCGGATGAGGGCGTGACACCCGGCATCGCCAACTACTATGCGAGCGCTTGCCGGTCCTGTCCCGCGGGGTGCGGCATCCTGGTCCGGGTCTCGGAAGGCCGTGCAAAGAAGATCGAGGGGAACCCCCTTCATCCGGTGAACAGAGGGAAGCTCTGCGCGCGGGGCCAGGCGATTCTGCAGGAGCTGTACCATCCCGACCGGGTGCCGCAACCCATGAAGCTCACCGGTTCGCGCGGTTCGGGCCAATTCGCGAAGATCTCCTGGGAGGAGGGGCTGGACCTCCTTGTCGGAAAGCTCAGGACGGTCAGGCAGGAGCCTTCCGGCCTTGCGCTGCTGACACCGCCGCTCAGGGGAACGCTTGGCGACATGGCGACGCGTTTCATGCGCTCCTACGGCTCGTCCGAACGTCTTTCCTTCGAGCTGCTCGATCCCGACTGGTTGCGGCAGGCCACGCGCGGGAACTTCGGACAGGCCGGCCTTCCCTATTACGATGTTGCCGAGACGCGCTATCTTCTGTCCTTTGGCGCCGATTTTGTCGAAAGCCACCTGTCCCCCGTTCACTACGGACACGCGTTCGGCCGGATGCGCCAGGACAGGGACACGGTCCGCGGACATTTCACCTATGTCGGCGGACGTCTCTCCCTGACGGCGGCGTCCGCCGATCGCTGGATGCCCGCGAGACCCGGGACAGAAGGGGTCCTCGCTCTGGGCATGGCAAGGGTGATCCTTTCCGAGGATCTTTACGACGACGCTTCTCTTGCGGCGAACGGTCTCAGCGCGCAGGGCCTGTTGTCGAGGCTCAAGGCCTACGAGCTGACCCCTGTTGCCGAGGCGAGCGGCCTATCGCAGCGGACGATCGCCGAGGTCGCCCGCGAATTCGCCACGACCCGTCCTGCCCTGGCCATGCCGGGAGAGGCGATCGCGTTCCAGAGCAACGGCCAGGGCTCGGTGCGCGCTGTCCAGCTCCTGAACGTACTGGTCGGAAACCTCAACAGGCCGGGAGGCGTCTACCCGGACAGCGGGTCCCCCGGCGGCTCGACAAACTCATTGAACGAGCTCCGCGCTCTTACCGAAAAGCTGCAGGCCGGGCGCATCCAGTTGGCCATGATCCAGGACGATCCTGTGCACACGATCCCGGTGGCCACGGGCTTCCAGGACGCGCTTGCCAAGGTCCCCTTCATCGTCAGCTTCTCCTCGCTCATGGACGATACGGCCCTGCTGGCCGATCTCATCCTCCCCGACCACGCAGCCCTCGAGAGCTGGGGTGACGTGATCCCTCTCGCCGGTACCCGGGACAGTGTCATCGGCTTGATGCAGCCCGTCGTGACGCCGGTCTTTGATACGCGCCAGTTCGCCGATGTCCTGATGACCGCAGCCCATGAAATGGGCGGAGATATGAGAGCGGCCTTTCCTCAGGCAACGTACCTCGATGTGCTGAAGGCCGAGATGAAGAAACAGTCCGGACGCGCGGCTGGCAGCGATTTCGAATCCGTCTGGGTCGATCTGCTTGCAAAGGGCGGACTTTTCAGAACGATCGAGAACCCGGGAAAGGGATTCCGCTGGCAAGGCGGCGCAGCTCTTGAGCCCGGCGAGCCCCGGTTCAGCGGGAACGAAAAAGAATTCCCGCTCCATCTGCAGGTCTATCCTTCAACGGCCTTCTATGACGGCAGGGGCGCCGCGCTGCCGTGGCTGCAGCAGCTGCCCGACCCCATGACGACGGTGGTCTGGGACAGCTGGGTCGAGATCAATCCCAGGACCGCCGACGAACTGGGGATCAAGTTCGGTGACCTGGTCGAGGTGGCCTCTTCCCAGGGGTCGCTGCGAGTGCCGGCAGTGATCTATCCGGGCATTCGGCCGGATATGGTGGCGATGCCCCTCGGCCAGGGGCACAGAGACCTGGGGCGCTATGCAAAGGGAAGGGGAGTGAATCCCCTCCATCTTCTGTCGCTGGTCGATAGCGGGGGATCTCAACCTGCCTGGGATGCAACGCGGGTGCGGATCAGACGCATATCGGAGAAGGGTGATCTCGTGGTCTACGGAAACCCGAAAGGCAGCTTCCGGAGCGAATTGATAGAGATCTGAGAAAGCCAATCTTGGACCTGAAAGACAGTGCCCTGGAACCGCGAAGACGCGAAGGACGCAAAGAGAAGTTGTCATGCGTTATTCAAAATTTCCATCGCGCTCTCAGCGCCTTTGCGGTGAGATTCGATCCTGATTAGACTTCGAGGATTATGACCCTATGGAAAAACTGACAAGCCCGTACAAATGGGGAATGGTCGTGGACCTGGACCGCTGCACCGGCTGCGGGGCCTGCGTTGTCGCGTGCCAGGCCGAGAACAACGTGGCCATCTGCGGGAAGAAAGAGATGGGCCAGGGCCGCGATATGCACTGGCTGCGGATCGAACGCTTCTGGGTGGGGGAGTACCCCGACGTGCGAGTGCGCTTCCTGCCCGTGCTTTGCCAGCATTGCCATGACGCGCCCTGCGAGCCGGTCTGCCCGGTCTACGCCAGCTATCACAATCCCGACGGACTGAACGGTCAGGTCTACAACCGCTGCGTCGGCACCCGGTACTGCGGGAACAACTGTCCCTATGCCGTACGGGTCTTCAACTTCTATGACCACGAGCAGGCCTGGCCTCCGCCGCTCAACTATCAGCTCTCGCCGGACATCACGGTCCGTCCCCGCGGGGTGATGGAAAAATGCTCCTTCTGCATCCAGCGCATCCGGAGGGCAAAGGAACAGGCAAAGGCCGAAGGACGCCTCATCAAGGACGGCGAGGTGCAGCCGGCCTGCGCCCAGACCTGTCCGGCCGAGGCCCTTGTCTTCGGCAACATGGCCGATCCCCGGAGCCGTGTTGCCGTGCTTGCGCGAAGCCCCCGCAGTTTCCGGCTCCTCGAGCACCTGGGGACCCATCCCTCGATCAACTACCTGAAGGGAGGAGGCCGCGAGCATGTCTGAGCATTCACTAGCCGCGAAGAGCGCCGTGCAGCTGAACGACGAGATGCTCTCGTCCATGCGGCCTCCGACCTGGAAATGGTACGGGCTTGCGTTCTTTCTTGGCGCAGTCGTTGCCTGGGGTCTCGCTGCCTTCACTTATCAGGTAATGACCGACCTTTCCGTGACCGGGCTTGACCGGCCGGTCATGTGGGGCATCTACATCGCGAACTTCGTTTTCTGGGTCGGCCTCTCCCATTCGGGGACCATGGTCTCGGCGATCCTGCGCCTGTCCCAGGCGAACTGGCGACGGCCGATCCTCCGGGCCGCGGAAGCGATGACGGTCTTCAGCATCACCGTGGCCGGTCTCTTCCCCGTCATTCATCTCGGCCGGAACTGGGTCGTCTACTACTTCATGCCCTATCCCAACCAGCGCGGGTTGTGGCCCAACTTCCGCTCGGCCCTTCTGTGGGACGCGACGGCCATCACGACCTACATTATCGGGAGCAGTCTGTTCCTTTACCTCGGCATGCTGCCGGACCTCGCCGTGGTGCGCGACCGATCGAAAGGGTGGAAGAAGATGATCTATGCTGTCCTCGCCATGGGCTGGCGGGGAACCGCGCGCGAGTGGGTCATCTTCCGCCAGGCCTCAACGCTCATGGCGGCTCTCATCATCCCGGTGGCGGTCTCGGTCCATTCGATCGTGGCATGGGATTTCGC
>JBAIYC010000030.1:0-7626 GCA_037916085.1 Nitrospirota bacterium
CGGGCGCCACGACGACGCTCGTATGGTGCGAAAGCTTTGCCAGGAACTGGCTTGCCTCTTCCATGAGCTGATGGATCTCGCCGCTCTGGATCGTTGTCACCTGCCGGATCTGCTCGTTGATCTCGGCACTCTCCCGGTCGAACCTGATAAGTGTGTCGATGTAGTACCGGTACCCCCTGTCCGTAGGGACCCTCCCGGCAGACGTATGCGGGTGCGTGAGAAAGCCGAGTTCTTCCAGCTCCGCCATGATGTTCCGCAGCGTGGCCGAGCTCAAGCTGAAATCATACTGCTTAGCCAGGAGTGCTGACCCGACAGGCAGGCCGGTCTGGATATAGCTGTCGATCACAGCCTGGAGGACCTTCTGTGCCCGTTCATTCAGATCCATAGAATGCACCTTACAGGAATATCCTGCGAAAAACCACCATCTTAGCACTCTTATCAAATGAGTGCTAGAATCTAACATGACTGCATTTCTAAGTCAAGGACAATCTCCCTCTCCTTGAGCGATACACTATCAACCTACTGGACAAAAAATCAGCCATACCGTGGCTGCGGACAAGCACGGCATGGCGCACAATGTTTCAGCGGAAATGCCGCTGAAGCAAGGTTATATTGGCAGCTTCTTCAGGCCGCTTTCTTGACCGTAGGTTCGCCCGTCAACTGCTTTGTCTCCTTGGTCTCGATCTGCACTTTCTTTGCCTTCGGCAGTTCGGGAACAGGAACCTCGATCTCCAGAATGCCGTTCACGAACTTCGCCTTCAGATCATCGGTCCTGGCACCCTCGGGCAGCAGGAAGTGACGTTCAAAGGAGCCGTAGCTGATCTCGCGAAACGTGTATTCTTTCTCCTTCTCGTCCTTCTCCATCTTCCGTTCACCCCTGAGGACCAGTTCGCGGTCGTTAACGGTCACGTCGAGGTCTTTTGCATCGATGCCGGGCAATTCGGCCTTGATTGTCAGCTTACCATCCTTGATATAGCTGTCGATCGTGGGCATCCAGACGACGCCCTCCCGGCCTATCTCGCCTCTCGTTCCGAGGAAGCGGTCGAAGACCCGCTCCATTTCGTTCTGCATGCTTTTCAGTTCATCAAAGGGGTCCCAGCTCCGCAGTGTTCTGAAAGGATCCCAGCGCATCAGGCTTTTCATAACTCATCCCTCCTTTGCTTTTTGGGATGTTGCTAACTAAAGTGGCCTTCAGTTCGAAACCCTGCGCTCTTATCTTCCGAGTGCGGCTGCTTGGGCCATGGGTTCGGCTGACGGCCCCCGTAAAGCCAACTCAGGCGTCAGCGCCATCACCTCCCTGGGAGCAACACTTCCTTGTACTTAAATATTTACCACAAAATTAGCACTCTGTCAATGAGAGTGCTAATAGAGCAGTTAACATCATGAATATTTGGATAAAAAGTTCTGACGAACAGAGGGCAGGACTGAGACCGATCAGGAAGAAGACCTAACTGCGGGACTTCGGGACGTAATAGAGCGTCCCTTCGCGCATGCCAAGAACCTGGCGAATAAGATCATCGAACTCTTGCGGATTGTGCACAAAGTCGATGTCCGAGGTATTGATGACGAGGAGCGGCGTCTCCGTATAGCGAAAAAAGAACTGGTTGTAGGCGTCATTCACCGATTCTATATAGTCCCGTCCTACGCCCTTCTCGAAGGGCCGTGCCCGCTGCCTGATCCTGCGAAGGATCGTCTCCGTATCGGCCTGAAGGAAGATGACGAGATCGGGCCGGACGACCTTGGGCTCGATCATCCGGTAGATCTGCTCATAGAGCGCAAGTTCGTGATCGTTCAGGTTGAGGTAGGCGAAGATCCGGTCCTTCGCAAAGAGATAGTCGCTGATCGTGACCTGATGGAAGAGATCGTGCTGCGAGAACTCCTCCTGCTGAGCGAACCGGCTCATGAGGAAGAACATCTGGGTCTGGAAGCGGTACCGTTCCGGGTCCTGGTAGAAGTCTGTGAGGAAGGGATTCTCCTCGGCGCGCTCGAAGATCAGCCGCGCATTCAGCTCGGGAGCGAGCAGTGTCGCGAGGCTGGTCTTCCCCACACCGATGGGGCCATCGATAACGATATAGCGCGCCTTTCGTGAAACCGGTCTCTGGGTCATGGTGCCTGTTCCGCGCTGCCGCACTTTACGACCGTGTGCCGGTCGTCCAGGTCCGCGAAGAGCTCGGATACCGTCCGTCGGAGGAGCGGATGGACCGCGCCGGGAGCGATCTCGGCAAGCGGCGCGAGGACGAACTTCCGCTCCGCCATGCGAGGATGGGGAACAACGAGCGAGGGGGTGTTGAAGGCAATGTCGCCGTACAGCAGGATATCGAGATCGATGGTGCGGGGGCCCCATCGCACGCTGCGAACGCGCCCAAGCCGGTCCTCAACGGTGCGGCAGATCCGAAGCAGTTCATCGGGAGTGCGGTCCGTCTCGACCTCTGCCACGGCATTGATGAAGTCCTCCTGCTCCCGGAAGCCCACCGGCTCCGTATGGTAGAGGGAGGACACCTTTACGACGCGCATCGATTGTGCCAGCATCGCAATCGCCTGGCGGATGAGCGCCTTGCTGTCGCCGACATTGGATCCGAGGCCGATGTATGCGATGACTGCCATGACAAATCAGTGATCGGTAAAGAGTGATCGGGTCATCAGCAGTTCCTCATCTCCTGATCTCTCAATCACGAAATACCTGGCCTTAGAATTCGAACTGCAGTCCCGCCATCCGCTTCTTGAACTCGGCGAGCACCCGTTTCTCATCGGCTTTTCCCTTTGCCTCGAAGGTGGCCGAGAATCGGACATAGTGGCCGGCGTCGTCCCACGGCACTGTGCTGATAAGTTTCTCGGTGATGAGGAATTCGGAGAGCTCCTCGGCCGATGCGAAACGCCTGCCGCCTCGAACGCCCTTGGGCATCCTGACGTAAAGGTAGAAGGTTCCGGCCGGCATCCGCGCCTCGAACCCCATCGCGTTCAGCGTTTCGACAAGGGAGCGGAGCCTCCGTTCATACTTCACCTTGATCCTGTCCGTGATCTCAGGATGGTCCAGTGCGTGGACGCCGGCCTTCTGGATTGCCTTGAACTGTCCGGAATCGTAGTTGTCCTTCACGACCCCGTAGCCCGCAATCACGCGCTCGTTCCCGACGACGAACGCAAGGCGCCATCCTGTCATATTGTAGGCCTTGGAAAGCGAATGGATCTCGACGCCCACATCCTTTGCGCCGGGGACCGACAGGAAGGAGAGCGGCTTCGATGCGTACATGAGCGCCGCATAGGCCGCGTCCTGGACGACGATGATGCTGTTCTCCTTGGCGAACCGCACAACCTTCTCGAAGAAGGCCTTCGTGGCGCCGGCCCCGGTCGGATTGTTCGGATAGTTGAGGTAGAGCAGCTTGGCCTTCTTCCTCGTTTCCGCGGGGATGGCGTCCAGGTCCGGCAGGAACCTGTTCTCCTCGGTGAGCGGAAGCGCATGCACCGAGCCGCCGTACCACCGCGTGTGCGTCGCCATCACGGGATAGCCCGGTACGGTCATGAGCGTCACATCGCCCGGATTGATGAAGACCGACGGCAGCATGGCGAGCACCGGCTTGCTGCCGATCCCGTGCAGCACCTCGGTGTCGGGGTTGATGCCCCTGACGCCGTAGACCTTCGCCATGTACCGGACAGCGGCCTCCTTGAACTCGACAATGCCGTTGTCCGCGTAGCCACGGTTCTCGGGCTTCTCCGCCTCTTTCTGGAGCTTTTTCACGACGCCGGGGAATGCCATTTCATCCGGCTCGCCCACGCCGAGGTCGATGAGCGGGACCCCGGGATGGGCCGCCATGGCCGCGCGCTTGGCCTGCTTGATCTTCTCGAACTTATAGATCTTCGTGTCCTTACCAAACATCGGACCGCCGATGCGGTCGGCAAAGAGCGATTGGATGTAGGTCTCCTTCGTTGGATCAGCCACGATTCCTTCCTCCTCTGAACAACCTGACGCCGTCACGGGCGAAGCGCATTCCCCGTCGTGACGCGTCAGGCGACAAGGACCCGCTATGCACGGCTCACGCCTTGTGAACCCTGTTCTTCAGATTGCCGATCCCCTCGATGCGCACCTCGATCTCATCGCCCGGTCGCATCGGGCCGATTCCCGGCGGCGTTCCGGTGATAATGAGGTCGCCGGCTTCAAGGGTCATGACGCGGGAAATGAAGCTCACCAGGTCTTCGATGCCGAAGATGAACTGCGAGGTCCGCGACGACTGCCTGCGTTCTCCGTTCAGGTACGATTCCACCAGCAGGTCGTCGGGATCCAGGTCGGTTTCGAGCCACGGACCGACAGGACAGAAGGTATCGAACCCCTTTGCCCGCGTCCACTGGCCGTCCTTCTTCTGGAGGTCCCGCGCCGTCACATCGTTGGCGCAGGTGTAACCGAGAATATGCCCGCGCGCCGCTTCCGGGGCGATCCCCCTTGCCCGCTCCTTGATGACGATGCCGAGCTCCGCCTCAAAGTCCACCTGGCAGGCCATGGCGGGGTAGATGATCGCGTCACCGGGACCGATGACGCTCGACGGCGGCTTCAGGAAGAGAATGGGCTCCCCCGGCACCGCCATGCCCAGTTCCCTCGCGTGGTCCCGATAGTTGAGGCCCACGGCGATCACTTTGGAGGGCCGGCACGGCGCCAGAAGCCTCACATCGGCAAGACGATGATGAGCAGCGCCCGCGTCACAGTCCGGGACATTCGTTCCGCTCAGTTCGGCGACCGCGTCATCAGCCAGAACGCCCCACGCCTCCCTGTCCTTCGACCGGAACCGGACAAGCCTCATGGGACAGCCTTTTCTACTTGCCGTCGATCCATTCGGACAGCCTGTCCGCCGGCAGAGCGCCCATGTTCACCGTGCCGTCCTCGCGCACCAGCGTCGGCGTGCTGCTGACGCCCAGGGACATCGCCAGCGCCTTGGTCCGTTCAACGGCCTCGTTCGAGCACTTGGGTTCGGGCATCGCCTTGCCCGAGAATGCATCATCCAGGAGCTGCTGCGACTTCTCGCAGAGGATCGCCTGCGCTTTCTTGTATGCGTCCTTGTGCATTTCAAGCGGGAACATGATGAGGTAGAAGGCGACATCCTTCCGCTGGGAGAGCACCTTCTTCATCTCCTCGTGAAGTCGCCGGCAGTACGGACAGTCCGGATCGGTGAAAACAACGACCTTCTTCTTGGCATCGGCAGGCCCCAGCACAACAGCATCGCTCAAGGGGATCTTCGAAAAATCCATCTTCTGCGGCTTCTGCTGCGCCTTCAGCTGCTGCTCCAGGTATTCGACCGTGGCCATCTGGGCCACATACTTCTTCGAAAAATCAAGAAACACTACGCCGCGCTGCTGGCCGGCAAGAAAATCGATCTGCCAGAACCCCTTGACCGGCGAGACCTTGACGTCGGCGACCGTGCCGTTCGGCACGAACTTCTTCAGGACCTCCTCGGCGTCCTTCTTTTCCAGTTTGTGGCATTTCGTGCAGTCTCCGCCCTTCGGGTCCTTGCCGGGGAACGCATGTGCGGCAAGAGGCGAAGCAAGCACTGCAACAACGATCGAAAACGACAGCACGAGGTTTTTCACGGTACGCTCCTTGTCCAACAGATGTTGTCCAGCTGTGCCTTCCGGCACTATTTCAAGCCGAGCACGTCCTGCATGTCGTACAGGCCGGGCTTCTTCCCGATGACCCACTTCGCCGCGCGCACTGCCCCGCGAGCGAACATGTCGCGCGTGTGAGCGCGATGGGTGAGCTCGATGCGCTCTCCCATGCCAATGAAGAAGACCGTGTGCTCTCCGACGATGTCTCCGCCGCGGACCGTCTGCATCCCGATCTCTTCGTTGGTCCGCGCTCCCGTCATGCCCTCGCGATGATACTTTGCAACCTCGCGATAGTTGCGGCCCAGTGCCCCCGCCACGACCTCTCCCATGCGTACGGCGGTCCCGGAGGGGGCATCCTTCTTCAGCCGGTGATGCCATTCCACAATCTCGGCGTCAAAATCGGGCCCGAGGATCTTCGCCAGATCAGCGAGGACCTTGAAGCAGACGTTCACGCCTACGCTCATGTTCGGCGAGAGAACGCAGGGAACCGTCTGCACATACTTGCTCACCTCGGCAAGATGCTCCTTCGTGAAGCCGGTTGAACCGATGACTGCGGCCTTTCCCTGCTCCGCGCAGGCCTTGAGATGTCCCAGACTGACCTCCGGGAAGGTGAAATCGATAAGGACGTCGCCGCTCCTGAGCGCGCTGGCAGGATCGTCCGTTATCTTCACGCCCGTGGCACCGATGCCCGCTGCCTGGCCCGCGTCCTGTCCGACCGCCGGGTGCCCCTTCTTCTCCAAAGCCGCGCCAAGGCTGAAACCGTCGGTCGTCGAGAGAATATTGATGATCCGGGAACCCATCCGTCCTGCCGCCCCGGTGACAATCGCTTTGACCATAGAGAACCTCGATTCCACCACGGAGGCACGGAGAACCGCCTTCCTTCTCCGTGTCCTCAGCATCTCCGTGGTAAATATTCGGCTGTTAGATCAGCCCGTAGTCCTTCAGCGCCTTCTTGAGCTTGTCCTTGTTTGCGTCCGCCATGGGGCAGAGCGGCAGCCGGAACTCCTCGCTGACCTTGCCCATCATGGCAAGGGCGGTCTTCACGGGGATCGGGTTTGTCTCGATGAACATAAGCCCGTGGAGCGGCTCCATCTTGTAGTGGAGCTTGAGGGCCTCCTCCCGCTTTCCGGCAAAGAACGCGTCGAACATTGCCGCGGCATCGCCCGGCACGACGTTCGCCGTCACCGAGATGGCTCCCACACCGCCGATGGAAAGGAGCGGCAGCGTCGTGAAGTCATCGCCCGAGATGACATCGAAGTCGCGGCCGCAGAGCCTGATGAGCTCGCTGATCTGTTTGAGGTCACCCGTGGCTTCCTTGATGCCGACGATGTTCTTGATACTGCGAAGCCGCGCCACCGTGGCGGGCAGCATGTTCACGCTCGTCCTGCCCGGCACGTTGTACAGGATGATCGGAATCTCCACGGACTCCGTCACCTTCTTGAAGTGCTGGTACAATCCTTCCTGGGTCGGCTTGTTATAGTACGGCGTGATGAGCAGGACCCCGTCAGCCCCGGCCTTTTTGGCATAGTTCGTCAGGTCGATGGTCTCGGCAGTCGAGTTCGAGCCTGCGCCGGCGACCACCGGAACGCGCTTGTTCACCGCCTTCACGGTGAACTCAACCACGCGGTGATGCTCTTCGTGGGACAGCGTGGCCGATTCGCCCGTGGTACCGCAGGGCACGATCACGTCCGTGCCGTTCGTGATATGGAACTCGATGAGGTCCCCGAGGGCCTTTTCGTCCACCTTGCCGTTCTTGAACGGCGTTACGATCGCAACCATCGAACCTTTGAACATGTCAGCCTCCTTGGCGAACAGCTGCAGATATCGGACAGCGGCGGAGCGATTGCGCTCGCCCGATCGATCATCTGCCCGTTTCTAGATATACAGCGTGCCTTCGCACACCACGACCGCCTCTCCTTCCAGAAAGAGGCCGGAAAATTCATCGCCTTCCCGTCGGAAGGAAACGATCAGCCGGTCGCCGCCCTGCGTCGTCACGGTGACGGGCGACTCGGCCTTCCCGAGCGCCGCCGCGATGAGCGC
>JBAIYC010000031.1:0-11832 GCA_037916085.1 Nitrospirota bacterium
TAATTGCCGGCTATAACCTGCCCGGGATCGACGTCCTTCGCTATGCCGGTACCCCCTCCCGCCATGACTCCGTCTCCGATCGAAAGATGGTCCGCGATGCCGACCTTGCCGCCTAGGACCACATACTTTCCGAGACGGACGCTGCCGGAGATCCCTACCTGGGCAGCAAGGAGACAATGTTCGCCGACCGTCACGTTGTGTGCGATCTGGACAAGATTGTCGATCTTCGTCCCTTTCTTGACAATCGTGTTGCCGAGGGTCGCCCGGTCGATGGTGCTGTTCGAACCGATCTCGACGTCGTCCTCGATGACGACACCGCCCACTTGCGGGATCTTGTGGTGGACCCCTCCCTCGGTGACGAAGCCGAAGCCGTCGCTTCCGACGACGGCACCGGCATGGACAATGACGCGATCCCCGATCACGACACCCTCCCGGATGCAGACCGACGGATAGAGAACGCAGTCGTCCCCGATGACCGACCCGGCCCCAACATACACGCCCGGATAAAGCGTGACCCTGCTGCCGATCCGTGCTCCGTCAGCGATGACGGCATGGGGATGGATCGTGACATCGTCACCCATGACGACGCCGGCGCCGACCATGGCCCGCTCGCTGACCCCCCCGGCCGCATAGGGCCTCTCATGGAATATCCTGAGAGCCTGCGCAAAAGCGTAGCGGGGGTTCCTGACCGTAAGCGACGGCAGGTGCCCCGGCGCCAACACATTCGCGGGAACAATTACCGCAGCGGCACGGCATGCGGCGAGTTCCTTAACGTGCTTCAGGTCGGCGAGATAGGTGATCTCGTTCGCGCCGGCCTCCGCGATGCCTGCAACACCACGGATCTCAACATCGCCCGGTCCGGAAAGCGCTGCTCCCAGCTTGGCGGCCAATTCATCCAGCTTCATGCTCTGTTCCCGTCCCTATTTCTTGGCATCGAACTTCTTGTCCATTTCGACGATGATCCTGTCAGTCAGGTCCAGGTCCTGGTCGCCATAGAGCACCGCGGGGATCTCGCCCTTCTGTGACACGTTGATCGTTCGGTTCAGAACAAGCGATATCTTCTCCTTCACTGCCATATCCTTCAGGATGGCCATCATCTCCTGATTGAACTCCGTCGAAAGTTCCTCGTTCTTCTTGGACAGTTCGCCATTGAACTCGTTTCGCTTCTTCTCGAAGTCGCTGATCTTCTTCCCGATGGTCTCCTCTTTTTCCTTGCGAGCCTCGGGCTTCAACACGGCCGATTGTTTCTGGTAATCTTCCCTCAGCTTCTGGATTTCATCGGCATCTAGATCGAGAATCTTCTTCCGGCTTTCAAAATATTCCTTGAGAACACCCTGATACTTCTTTCCCAGCTTCGTCTTGTCGAACACGACCTGCGTATCGATGTAGGCGATCTTGCCGCCTGCGGCCAATGCAACCGATGACGCCGTGAGCAAAACTATTGCCAGTACCAATGCCTTTTTCATCACAACCTCCTTCAAGATGTTCGGATCATTGCCGGTCAGCCCTGGACCGGCACAGTTAAAAGATCGTTCCGATGGAGAAATCGAATTCGCTCGGCTGATCCTGGGGCTGCCGATGGATGATATATCCCCATTCGAAGCGGAGCGGCCCCATCGGCGACAACCAAACGAATCCCCACCCCCAGGAATGACGCAATTCCGATATCTTGATGCTCTCGTTATCGTTGAACCCGCGGCCTATATCATAGAACAATATCCCCTTCACACGGGCTGCCGGTATGATGGGAAAAGTGTATTCAAGGTTGAAGATCAGCTCCTTGGTGCCGCCCAGGCGGTTATATCCCGCGATCTGCTCACCTGTAATGGCGGGCTGGCCGGTCGAAGGGTCAATCACCGTGTTGCCGCTGGCGTCCTTCCGGTAGATTGGCGCAAGAACAGGATCCAGAGGACCTACCGTGCCGTACCGGTACCCGCGCACCGATCCCTGCCCGCCGACATAGAACCGCTCGGACATCGGGAGCGGAAGATCGCCGAACGGCTTCGCGTACCCGATACGGCCCCGTGCCATGAAGACGGTATCCCAAAAGACCGGGAAATACCACGCTGAATCGGCGACCGACTTTGCGAAGTTGGGGTCTCCCCCGAGGAAGCCGCCGGCATACTGGATAAAGGCTGTGTTCCGCGAACCTGACTTGGGATCAAGATAGAAATCGCGGGAATCACGAGTCAGGCTGGCGGTCAGGGCGCTTGTCGTGATGATAGGCCCGTAGCTGTCGAGCTGCTTCTGGAGCAGATAGCTCGGTATCCCCGTGACGTTGTACACCTCTGATCGGTCCAGGCTGTACCGTAGCGACCCCTGGACATACTCTGTAAAGCTCTTGCCGACGCCGAGACCCATTCCGGTGCTCTTCAGGCTGTAGCCGTCATAGTCCTGGGTCTGCTCGTACAGATCGACGCGGCCCCAGACGGGCTCGTCAAAGAGATAGGGTTCCATGAAGCTCAGCATGTAGATCCGATGGAGATGGCTCCATTGGACCTTGAACTTGAGCAGCTGGCCGCGGCCGCCGAGATTTCCCTGGGACACCTCGGCCATCGCCATGATTTTGTCCACCGAACTGTACCCGCCACCGACGCTGATGTTTCCGGTCATCTTCTCCTTGACTTTGACACCGAGATCCATGACAGGTTCTTGGAGCCGCCGCTCGGGAACAATCTCCACGGTCTCGAAGAAGTTCAGGTTGTTGAGCCGTTCGTAGCTGCGCTTAATGGCCTTCTTGCTGTAGAGATCGCCTTCGTCGAGTCGCATCTCGCGACGGATCACCTTGTCTCGCGATTTCGCGTTCCCGGTGATATCGATCCTGCCGATGCGGACCTCGCCGCCCTCCTGGATGTCGATCGTAATATCGACAAGCCGTTTTTCCTGATTGATCTGAAAGAGCGGCGTCACGTTCGCGAACGGACGGGCAATACTGTCGTAGCGGTCGATGATCTGGGCCACATCCTGTTTCAGGACGTCGCGGGCAAAGATATCCCCCGCCTTCAACTTCATGCCTGCACGCAGATCGCTCTCAGTGATGAGCGTGTTCCCCTTGATCGAGATCGAGGACACACGGAACTGCTCGCCCTCCTGCACGGCAAAGTGAAGTGCAACCTCGTTCCTCGTGTAGAAATCATGAGTCTCGCCAACCACCTCGAACGTATGCAGCGTCAATGGCCGTTCTTCGATCACCGGATCGTTCACCTGGACCTGTATGTATCCCTTGTTGTAGTACAGGTTCTTGATCGTCTCCACATCGTCCTTCAGGTCCTCGTTCCGCAGCGTACCGCTGTTCCCAAAGATGGAGAAAATCCACCACTCCTGGTTCTTCAGCGCATCCTTGATCACGTCACTGGGAATTGCCTTATTGCCCGCGATGGTCACTTCAACGAGCCGGATCTTCTCGCCTTCCTCGATATAGAAAGCAACATTCCTGTCGCCGCCCTTGAGCTCGGAGACCACGGGAACAACGATGGCATGATAGTAACCCTTGTCCTGATATTTCAGCCGGATCTTTTCCGCGTTTTCCTGCACCAGCTGCAGATTGAAGGCCGTGCGGGGCAGCAGGGTGACGACCTCCTTCAGGGTTTCGGAAGAGATTTCGTCGTTCCCCTCATAGGTAATCTCCCGAATAAGCGGCTTTTCCTTGACCCAGAAGATGACCTTCAGCCCTTTTTCAAATCCCTCGGTCTTTACCTGGATATCCTCAAAGTGCCCAAGTTGATAAAGTGTCTTGATGTCTTCCTTGATCTGGGCAGGGGAAAAAATAGATCCCTCCCTCGTCTTGATCTTTGCTAGAATAGTTGCCGTCTCGATGCGGCGGTTCCCCTGCACCTCGATGAGCGTTACCGGAACGTCATCGGCCAATGACAAGGAAGGCATGATCCAGAGAAGAACAAGCAGACCGAGCACCAGGTGGAACACGGAAACCGTACGCTTGTCGTGCACGATAAAAGACCCCTCTCCACCAAGTACCGGATAATGAAACGAAATACTATATCATTATCATCGGTACCTGTAAATAAAAAATCATGGGAAAAGGGCTTCCATCGCAGAATCCGCCAGGAGCATACCGCGTCTGGTGAGACGTAAGGTCCCGTCAACGACCTCATAGAGACCGCTGGAACGATGCCGATCGATCGATGCGAGCAGGGATGCGTGGGATGCTCTGCCGAAGGAAGCTGCGAAACGCTCCAAATCGACGCCTGACGATGTACGGAGCGAGAGGAGAACGGTTTCCGATACCGCTTCGGCTGGACCGAGACGTTCTTCGAACGTCCTGACAGTGGCCCGTCGTTCGATACGATCGATATATCCCCGGACATCGGAAATATTCGCTGAACGCACCTCGTCGATGAAAGACCATGCGCCCGCCCCGACGCCGAGATACTCACCACGCGACCAGTAGTTGAGATTGTGCGTGCAGGCAAAACCAGGACGGGCATAGTTCGAGAGCTCGTAGCGCTCGTAGCCATGCTGCTCCAGCAGGTCGCCGGCCATCACGTACATCTCAGCTGCAGCTGCATCGGAAGGCAAAACAAGCTTTCCTAGGCGGGCATCATCCGAGAATCTGGATCCCTCGTCAAGCGAAAGGCTGTAGAGCGACAGATGTTCCGGTCCGAAAGCGATCGCCTCGTCGACAGTAGCCCTCCAGTGGTCTATCGTCTGGCCGGGAACCGCGTACATGAGGTCCAGACCGATGTTCGCGAAACCTGCCGCACGGGCCATAGCAACGGCCTGACGTGCATCGTCCGCCCGGTGAACACGCCCGAGAAACGCGAGAATTTCTTCGGAGAACGACTGAACACCGATGCTCAGTCGGGTGGCTCCGAGTGACCTGAGCACGTCAAAGAGGGAGCGCGAAACCGTGCCGGGATTGGCTTCGATAGTTACTTCGGTTTCCGGTGTGACGCATCCCGCTCTTCGGAGTATCTTCTCAAAGAGAAAAGAAAGCTGCCCAACGCTAAGGGCCGTCGGCGTACCACCCCCGACATAGACCGTACCGATGCCTCGTTCTTCGATCATCGACGCATGAAGCATCAGTTCCTCTTGAACTGCCCGGAGGTAGCAATCTGTCAGGGCCGACTCATACCGTGTAGAGAAAAAGCCACAGTAGGGACATTTTCGGACACAAAAAGGGATATGAATGTAAAGAGATATCATATTGTAAATAAATATACTTTATCAGTTTCCTGATAAGCGATCAGTTGTTATAAGCAAAGTAAATGCCAGAGGTGATGTGAAGATCACTTTTGGGGGAGGTGAATGATCAATGACGTCTCATCGCAGTTTGGGAACTTCACGCAATTCAGGCAGTCCGTCCATATCTTATGGGGCAGTTCCTTCTTATCGACCGGTTCAAATCCCATCTTCCGAAAGAACCCCTCCTGATAGGTAAGGACAAAGACACGATCCGCACCTAAAGCCTTCGCATCCTCAAGACAATACTGCACGAGAAGCGAACCGATCCCCTGCCTTGTCCTTTCCCGTCGAACTGCGAGCGACCGAACCTCCGCCAGCCCTTCCCAGCTGATATGGAGAGCGCACACGCCGGCGATTCCGGCATCACCTTCGCATTCGTAAACGGCAAAATCACGCAGGTTCTCGTACAGTTCGTTCAGTGACCGGGGAAGCATCTGTCCCTGTTCGGCATAGTCATTAATGAGCCCTTGGATAGCGCTCACATCATGGGTACGCGCTTTTCTAATCATGCGCAAACGTACCTTTTTATCAAGACAATGTCAATAGGCAGAGCGTGCACCGCGCCGCAGCCGTTGATATGGTAACTTTCGGCAGCGGCATCAGAATATCAGCGATAAAACGGCAAGCCGCAATGTCCATGCGTACACGGCTCGCCCGCGGCAGCACATCGGGCCTTCAACTCCCAACGTCTTGAGCCGCTCTGCCGGACGAACTGCAAATTTCCGCGCCGCCCTGCGATTCGAATATGACACGCATGTTTTCAGACACTTGCAGGGGAACGAGGTCTTGACTTTAAAAGGATGAATGGAGTATATTTTAAACAACGGTGATTAGTCTTCCCCCAAGGTAGGTTGCCTGCATGATGTTTGAAAAATTCACAGAACGCGGAAGAAAAGTGATCGTTTATGCTCGCGAGGAAGCGGAGCGCCTCCAGAATGATTATCTGGGAACCGAGCATATCCTCCTCGGTACGCTCCGCGAAGAGGACGGTATCCCTGTCGCAGTCCTGCGCAAGATGGGGATCGACATTGATCAGATTCGCATGGAAGTGGAACGGAATCTCCCCTCGAGCGGCAACACCCTCACCTTCGGCGATATTCCGTTCACGCCTCGCGCCAAGAAGGTCCTCGAATATGCTGTTGAGGAAGCCCGTCTGCTTGGGCACAACTATATCGGGAGCGAGCACCTCCTGCTTGGTTTGATCAGGGAGGAAGAAGGCATCGGAGGAAAAATCCTCCGAAGTTTTGGCGTGAACCTGCTCGGCTCCCGCCAGCTCGTCATCAACTATCTGCGGAGAGCTGCCACCCAGGTTACCGCTAAGAAAAGCCCGACACCGGCTCTGGACGAGTTCAGCCGAGATCTCACGCTGCTCGCCAAGAGCGGCAAGCTCGATCCGGTGATCGGAAGGGACCAGGAGATCGACCGTGTGCTCCAGATCCTGTCGCGCCGGACGAAGAACAACCCCGTCATCATTGGCGAAGCGGGCATCGGGAAGACGGCAATCGTGGAAGGTCTCGCACAGCGAATCGTCTCGTCCGACGTTCCCGAGAACATGCTGAACCGACGGGTGGTCTCGCTGGACCTTGGAGCGCTTATCGCCGGCACCAAGTACCGCGGGCAGTTCGAAGAGCGCCTGAAGATCGTCATGAAGGAGATCGTCCAGGCCGATAATATCATCCTCTTCATCGATGAGCTCCATACTCTCGTAGGAGCCGGCGCCGCTGAGGGGTCCATCGACGCTTCCAGCATGCTGAAGCCTGCTCTCGCCCGCGGCGAGATACAATGCATCGGCGCAACGACCCTCGACGAGTTCCGCAAGCACATCGAAAAGGACGGCGCTCTCAAGCGCCGCTTCCAAGCCATCTATGTTCAGCCGCCGAGCGTCGAGGAGACCATCAACATCATTAAGGGACTCCGTCCGCGGTACGAAGCACATCACAAAGTGAAGATCTCCGACGACGCCATCGTCGCATCCGTCCATCTCTCGGACCGCTACATTACGGACCGTTACCTACCTGATAAGGCCATCGATGTCATCGACGAGGCAGGCGCGAAGGCGAAGCTGACCCGCTACACCTACCCCGCGGAGCTTAAGACGATCGAAAAGCGCCTGAAAAAGCTCGAGCAGGAGAAGAACCTCTTCACCCGCATCAAGGACTACGTGCGCGTCGAGTCGATCCACGAGGAGGAGGACCGTCTCCGGGAGAGCCTCGACGGCATTCATAAGGATTGGAAGGACTCCCAGGAGAAGAACATCCCCACCATCGGCGAAGAGGATATCGCCGCCGTTGTATCTCATATCACCGGCGTGCCACTCGCAAAGCTCGAGGAGAAGGAGGTCAGCCGGCTTCTTCGGATGGAAGACGAGCTGCACAGGCGAATTGTCGGCCAGGATGAGGCCATCATCGCGGTGTCCCGCGCCATTCGTCGCTCACGGGTCGGACTGAAAGGCCGTCGCCAGCCGATCGGTTCCTTCATCTTCCTGGGACCGACAGGCGTGGGAAAGACCGAGCTGGCGCGTACCCTTGCGACATTCCTCTTCGACAGCGAGGATGCGCTCATCCGCGTCGACATGTCCGAATACATGGAGAAGTTCAGTTCCTCCCGTCTCGTGGGGTCCCCACCCGGGTATGTCGGCTATGACGAGGGCGGACAGCTGACGGAAAAGATCCGCCGTCGCCCCTATTCCGTGGTCCTCTTCGATGAAATCGAGAAGGCCCATCCCGATATCTTCAACATGCTGCTCCAGGTCCTTGATGATGGGTATATGACGGACAGTGTTGGCAGGAAGGTTGATTTTAAGAACACGGTCATCATCATGACGTCCAATCTGGGAGCCAGGATGATCGACAAGGACACGTCGCTCGGATTCCGGAAGGACAGCGCGACCAGCCAGTACACCAAGATGCGGGAGAACGTGATCAGCGAACTGAAACGCTCCTTCAATCCCGAGTTCCTGAACCGGGTCGACGAGGTCGTGGTGTTCCATCCGCTGACCAACGAGCATCTGCTCAGTATCGTCGATATGCTTGTCGCCGAGCTGAACTCTCAAATGCTCCAGAACCGCAACATTCAGATCGAGGTCGCTCGTGACGTAAAGGATTGGCTCATCCAGGAGAACTTCCAGCCTACCTATGGCGCCCGTCCCATGCGTCGCGCCATACAGAAGCACATTACCGATCCCTTGTCGGAAGAGATGCTGCGCGGTCGTTTCAAGGACGCTCACAAGGTAGTGGTGTCCCGGAAAGATGGAGCCATCATCTTCCAGGAAGTGGAGAGCGAGGTCTTGGCCAAGGTCTGATGCAGGATACTCTCTAACAAAAGAGGCCCGTCCGTTAGGACGGGCCTCTTTTGTTTTCGACCTATCAATCCGCCACCCATCAGATCGGGTACGCGCCAGATGTCACCCTCTTCATAATCATTCGAGGCCCCGAGTCGCCCGTTATATACACGACGTCAGGTGTCTTCTGCCAGAAACGATCTGTTCGTCAGGTTCGACGACCGAACAGTTTTTGCATGAAGTCCTTCGGCACAACCGTATCGGGCGCGACGGCATAGGCAATCCCGCATTTCCCGGAGTTAATTACAAGTTCACTGACCTCCTCGATCTCCGATAACGGGAGAAACTTGCCGTCGAGCGAGGCTGCATCAAGCACGACGACCCGCTTCTCGGCTTCCTTCACCGTGGTTGCAGTTGACGATGCCGTCCGCGAAACCAGCTCCGTAATCTGCCGGCTCATAAGGTTTCCGCGCTCCTTCATGGAACGGGTCGCGATTCGGGTCCAGTAATAGTCGACATTTCGCTTCTGGAACGCCCCCATATCGTAGGAATACCGTGCCAGGACCTCTCGCTCAAGGGGCACCGGAAGGATAACCGGTGCAGGTATCCCGAACATGGTCGTTCCCTTCACCGACCGTCCTGCAGCAGTCAGAATGTCGTATACCCGCAGCAGCCGATCGCGTTTGACCTCTGCCCACTTCCAGAACTGGTCCCCGTATTCTTCGACAGGAGCGCCTTCTGCACCGCGAGAATGTCGTGTGAATATCTTCTTTGCCTGAACAGGCTCCCCGATCAGATCTCTGGCCCGAGCGAGTGCCACGTCGCTCATTCCATCTCCCGGACCATAAGCAAAATCCTGCCCGAAGAGCACAGTATCTACCGAATAGAAAACAAGCTTCTTTACCAGGTCTGCAAGATACAGCACCGCGTCGGTCCTGAACAGATCAAGCATTCCGGAGCGGACCGTCGAACCTCGTCCCAGATCATAGCGCAAGTCCTCCCAGTCACGATGAAGGGCTAGGACGCCGGGCAGTTGTCGTACAGGCAGAATAACAGCTACCTTGAGTCCCGCTTTGTGGGCAAGGTAGACCACGTTCGGGATCGTGTTCACATCGGGAAGTCCCTGAGGCGTTAGGGGAAGCTCGATGATCACCGTGTTCGCGCCGGTATCTTGCAGTGATGCGAACAGCCCATCCGCACCAGCATACGATGTCGGGACATCCCGCAGATAAAAGGCTTTCATCACATCGTCCCGCGGTTGCGCGAGGCACTCCCCGACCATGCCCCCGCACAGGAACATTGTCATGATGAAGCAGACCGCAGCCAGGCGCAGAGATCCAGCGTATCGATAGTGCATTTCCAGCCTCCCTCAAAGGATGGATTTTAGACAAGCTTTCCTGCAAGAACGCGTGCGGCGCTCGCCTGTCGAACCGTGCCGAACGGAACGTCTTCAAGGACATAGGCCGTGCGGATCGGTAGTCGAAGAGGAATTTCGATTGCAGATGCTGGCCGCATAGGCGTTCGAGCACCGGAGGCGGACACGGTTATCTCGCGCTGTCTGCTATCACGAAGAGACACCGCCTCCGTAAAATCGGCCAGGAACGGAATGACCTGAGATAGTTCATCGATGAGATCCTTCGCAGTCGCTTCCTGATACGCCGCGTGCGGAAAGATCGCCCGGAGCAGCCGGGAGCCTCCCGTGGATGTTCCCTTGGCCGTCCCCACGTCCAGGGACACCACCAAGGATTCCTCGGGACGTTCATAATCTCGAACTACCAGAACCGTATCCAGCATTCCTACGGGGACCACCTCCTCTTGGATGACGGAAAAGAGGGTCCACTCCCCCATCTGCCAGGGCACGTTCAGCACTGCCGCACGGACGTCGATCCGCTCTCCGGCTGCTTCGAGCCCCTCCAGCCTTGAGCGCCGAACAAGAAGTTCCGGCCAGGGATCCCCCAAACGGCACTGTCCGCCCTGCCGGGTCACAAGCCGACACATCTCTCGTGCAATCCCCTCGAATCCTCCCGTGACGGTCCGCGGCGGAGTCAGGATGAGAAGGGTAAGCTCCGTGAGCGAAAGATCGTGAACAGGGCGTCCAAAGAACGCCATAGACGAGGCCGAAAAGAAGGCCAAGAGCTCTTTGCTGAAATGATAGGGCCGCAGGAAACCGCCTGCTCTCCGCCGCTGAGCAATGTATGCTGATATCCTGCTGCTGTGCAGTCGGCTTTTGAGCGCGCCGATGTCTCGGTAGAACCTTCTGAGCGTCTCTATTTCCTCGGGATACTCGCGTCGTAATTCTTCCAGGGTCACGTCGGCATCGGGATGAACGACGACCCGCCGTCCCGGCAGCGCAACCTGATAGGATGCTTCCTGCGTCGAAACAAAGTGCCGCAGGCCAAGGTCATGAAGCACGGAGTCCCACGCCCCGCCCTCTTCGAACCCGTGGGAACAGAGCGGCCATCCTGAGATCCGATGCCCAGCCAGCTCAAAGGCTGCCGCGCCGCCTCCCGGCGATGTGGCAGGCTCGCTGATCATGACCCTTTTTCCTGATTTCGCCAGCATCGCCGCAACCGCACATCCGGAAATTCCGGCGCCGACGATCACTGCATCGTACCTCGGCACAGAGATCCTCCAATCAAAAATAAAAAAGGAAACAGGGCTGACTGCTGAACCCGTTTCCTTTCCCGTAACGTTGACCGATGGTCTCCAAGGCTATTTTGCCTTTGCCTTGTCGCGCAGGGCCTCTTTGCGTGACAGGCGTATCTTTCCCTGACGGTCGATCTCGAGGACCTTGACAAGGACCTCGTCTCCCTCCTTGAGCTCGTCGGTGACCTTTTCCAGTCGATGCTCCGAGATCTGCGAGATGTGCAGAAGACCGTCCGTCCCGGGGAATATCTCCACGAACGCGCCGAAGTCCATGATCTTCCGGACCTTGCCCATGTAGAGTTTGCCGACCTCTGCCTCCTGAACAATGCCCTTGATGATCTCCATCGCCTTGTTCGCGGCCGCCTCGTCGGAGGATGCGATATTGATCGTGCCGTCGTCCTCGATGTCGATCTTCGCACCCGTCTGTTCGATGATGCTCCGTATGACCTTGCCGCCGGTGCCGATAACATCCTTAATCTTCTCCGTGTTGATCCTCATGGAGATGATCCGCGGCGCAAAGGGGTTCAGCTCCTTCCGGGGCGCCGCAAGAGCGTCTAGCATTTTCCCGAGTATGTGTAGGCGTCCCTCTTTCGCCTGCTGCAGCGCCGTTCGCATGGTCTCGATCGTGATGCCTTCGATCTTCATATCCATCTGGAGCGCCGTAATGCCCTTGCTGGTGCCGGTCACCTTGAAATCCATGTCGC
>JBAIYC010000032.1:0-2010 GCA_037916085.1 Nitrospirota bacterium
GTGAAGCGCGCGATCGGTCCTATCACGTCGTCCACTACCGGATCGACGTTTCGTTCGACGAGGCAAAGAAGATGGTCATGGGAAATGTCACGATGACCCTTGTTCCTTTTCTTCCGCATCTCAGCACCGTTGCCCTCGATGCGGAGGAGCTGAAGATCGAGCGGGTGACGCTGCCCGGCGGCAGGCCGCTCCGCTATGACGTCGGGCCGGCGTCGCTGGAGGTTCATCTCGATAAGCCCTACTCGTTCAATGACACCGTGAGTCTGACGGTGGAGTACACGGCAACGCCGAAGAAGGGTCTCTATTTCGTCCAGCCTGATTCGGGTTACCCGGACAAGCCGTGGCAGATCTGGTCCCAGGGGGAGGATATGGACAACCATTTCTGGTTCCCCTGTTATGATTTCCCGAACGACAAAGCCACGTCCGAGGTCATTGCGACGGTCCGGAGCAACTACACCGTTCTCTCCAACGGGAAACTGTTGAGCGTGAAGGAAGACAAGGCGAAGGGAACAAAAACCTTCCACTGGAGCGAGTCGAAGCCCCATTCATCGTACCTCATCATGATCGCAGTGGGCGACTATGCGGTGCTGAAGGATCATGCGGGATCGTTGCCGGTCGAATACTATGTGTATCACAAAGACTCGACGGATGCCTGGGCCTGCCTGCACCAGACGCCGGACATGATAAAGTTCTTCGATGAGAAGATCGGTTTTCCGTATGCGTGGGAGAAGTACGCGCAGGTCCAGATCGCGGATTTCATGTACGGCGGGATGGAGAACACAAGTGCGACGACCATGGCGGATCAGGCGCTTGTCTACGATGCCCGGCAGAGGGTCGACGGCATCCCGACGGATCTCATCGCCCACGAGCTCGCCCACCAGTGGTGGGGAGATGTCCTGACGTGTAAGGACTGGCGCCACATCTGGCTGAACGAAAGTTTTGCAAGCTACTTTGATCCCCTCTACACCGAGTACTCGAAGGGGCGCGACGAGTTCGATCTGGCGATGTATCACAGCCAGCTTGCCGGCATTCACATCGACACCACGGAGGGCCGGAAGCCTGTCGTCAGCGTGGGATCGTACGCCACCAATGTCTATCCACGAGGGGCGGAGGTGCTGCACATGCTGCGGTTCGTCCTCGGGGATACGCTCTTCTGGAGGGCGATCCATCACTACATCGCGAAAAACCAGTTCCAGCCGGTCGAGACGAACGACCTGAAACTGGCGGTCGAGGAAGCGACCGGACAGAACCTCTACTGGTTCTTCGATGAATGGCTTTATAAGGCGGGACATCCGGTGTTTGATGTCTCTTACCGGTGGAGTGATTCAGCCCGCGCGATCTTCCTGACGGTCAGGCAGACGCAAAAGCGTGACAGCCTGACGGGGGTTTTCCGGATGCCCGTCGACGTGGAGATCACCACCGCCGCGGGTTCCGTGACCCGCCGGGTCAACATTATGAGCGCAGACACAACCTTTGTGCTGCCGGCGGCGGAGAAACCGGTTCTCGTCATCTTCGACAAAGGAAACTGGCTGCTCAAGGAGCTGAAGTTTGAGAAATCACCCGAGGAATGGACTTATCAGGCTGAACATGGCCCGAATCCGATCGACCGCATGCGCGCACTGCAGGCGCTTGAGGCCCGGCCGGATAACGAACGATATGTTGCTGTGCTCGCGGAAGCTTCAAAGTCCGATCCGTTCTGGGGGGTCAGGAATGAAGGGGTAACGCTGATGAGCCGCATGAGGCCGAAGGACGAGCCCGTCCGGGATCAGATCAGGGCAGCGCTGATTGCCGCCACGGGCGACAGCAAATCGGCGATCCGGGCTGCGGCAGCAGAAGGCCTGGACCAATTCCGCGGTGATGATGTCACCGCAGCGCTGAAGTCGACGCTGCACGATTCAAGTTATTCGGTGGTCGAGAATGGCCTCCGCTCGCTGACTCGCGTCGATTCCCTCCACGTTGAGGCCCTGCTCGACACCTTCCTCACCGCACCGTCCTACCTCAACAGAGTGT
>JBAIYC010000033.1:0-2877 GCA_037916085.1 Nitrospirota bacterium
CCGTAGGCAGAGCCGGCGCCCGCCGAGGTTGCCGTCCCTCCCACGAGCGTCGCGCCGGCGATGACGTTGCCGAACACCTTGGTGCCGGCCGCAGTGGTCTCGCCAGTGACAAACACCGTGCCGGCCGGCGTGGCACCGGCGGCCCCGACGGCGGTCCCCACTGTGGCTCCGCCCGCGGCGACCCCTGCGCTCGCGAGCGGCACGCCGAGATACTGCACCGTCCCTCCGGCCACCTGGCCCGCGCCCTTGACCACGGCGCCGGCGGTCTTGCTCGCCGCAGCGCCTGTGTATCCCGCCGTGGTCCCGCCGGCCACGGCCGCGCCAGCAGCAAGGTTCGAACCCGCAAAGTCCAGAAGGCCGTAGATGCCGGCGACTGCCGCCGTGCCGGTCGGCGCAACGATGTCATAGCCCATCTTCGTAGCGTCCCAGGACACCTCCACGGCGAGCACCGTGGTCTCCGTTCCCCCGCGCACCAGGACCATGGTCGGGAAGGCCACGCAGTTGACGCCCAGGTAGCCCACCGACGCAGCCGTAATGTTCACCGCCGGCTTCATCGTGGCGTCCCAAAGGATTCCCTGGATGGCCCATCGTGCGGACTTGAGCACCGCGAGCGGTACGCCCGTGGCACGGCAGGAATCAGTGAGCTCCTTGCCGGCCTTCTTGAAGGTGCCGCCGACGTCAGTGCCGTAATCGGAGAGCGTGTCCACCAGGAGGCCTTCCATCTTCTTCGAAAGGTCCTTCCGCCGCTCGTTCTCCTCCTTGAGCATGGACGAGAACCCCGCCTCGGCAACGTGGTCGCCCATGGACGAGGCGTGCCCCTTCATCTTCCGGGGCACCGCGGCATAGCCGACCACGAAAGAGCTCCCTGCGTAGGACAGCGCCTTGCCCGCGCGCTCGGTCCCGCCCGAGGAGAGCGATTTCGCCGCATCCACCGATGAGGATGCCAGGCCGGTCCCGGCCTCAGCACCCTTCTCAGCGATCTCGTTCCCGGCGCCCCGCATCGTCTGCACGATCTTCTTGCCCGTCTCGCCTCCGCCCGCCATGGTCCGTTTGCTCAGGTCCCAGGACGAGCCGATGATGTCCTTCCCGAGGTCCGTGGACTTGTAGAGCAGGAGCGTGCTGTTCTCCCGCGACAGCTTCCGGATCGCTTTCACGCCATCTTCCGTTCCCTCGTGCATCTTTCCGGCTGTCCTGTAGCTGAGCTTCGTCCCTTCGGCGACGACCGTCACGGAGTCCGCTGCATTCGAGAGGGCGGTGAAGAGCGACTCTTTTGCCCGCATGCCCATCATCTTGCCGGCAAGCTCCATGGCGCTCGGTCCGGCAGGGATCAGTTTGATCTTCGTGTTCGGCACCTGGAAGGCTCCGTTCTCGTAGAGCGAGACGTGCCCCTGGACAACGAGCTTCTTCGTGTACTTGAGCGGATCGTCCTCCGGCTTCGGGGGCGACGAGGCGCAGCCGGAGAAGTAGACGATCATGATCAGGGCCGCGCTCGCGGCTGCGATGCTACTTTGCCTTCTCTTGTCCATTTTCGCCCTCCCGGAGGTCGTTCTGCAGTTTCCAGAGCACGTCCTTTATTACTTCCTCGTCGGTCGTGAGAACATCGACCTGCACGCCCGCGTCCTTGAGCTTCTTCAGGTTGACCACCGTCCCGACCGGCAGATCGGATAGCTTGGCCGGTGAATCCTTTGGTCCCACCTCACCCCGCGCCGAGGCAATCACGAGCTTCGGCCCTTCCCAGGCCAGGAATACCGTGGCATCCGCAGCGCCCATGAGAACATGCGTCGGGATCGCCGTGAGCGCATTGTATCCGAGGACGACGCCGGATGCCGCCTGGTTGATCGCGACCTTCGTTGTTCCCTTCGTGGCGTCGTAGGCCACGAAAGCAACATACCCGGCGGTCTCGACCGCAGCAGCTCCTCCGCCCACGCCAGCTGCATAGGCAGGGCCGGCTGCCGTGAAGGCGACCTGGTTCACCGCCCCCGCTGTCGCTCCTCCGGCATAGGTGACGGGCACCGCAGCCGTTGAAAGAATTGAGAGCGATGTGAGCAGCCCTCCCTCGACCGTGGGCGAAACGATCTTGACCACGGATTCGCCGGTGTAGTAGACCGTGAGCCCCACCGACTGGACGGTCCTCCCCGCTACGACCGACGTTGCGGCGGCCGGCAGGAACACCCCGTAGGTTGCGCCCGCGGTCGTCCCTTTGACGATGGTCTTGGAGGTGGGAGCCGCGATCCCGTGGTAGAAGGCCTTGAGCCAGCCGACGAGCACCGGCCCCAGGGCGGTCAAGGTGTTCTTGGACTCGCCGGAGCGCTCGTACTCGGCGCGGAACTCCTCGCTCGCGCGGCTGAACGCCTTGTCCCACCCCGCATCGATCTTGCCGCCGAACTTATCACGGGCGCTCTCGGTCAGTTCGTGGATGTTGCTGAAGTCGCTCTTCAGGTTCCGGTAGTAGTCTCCGGGGATCGACGCAAGCTGCCTGCGATCCCTTTCAGTGCGTTTGCCGATCCCGATCGTCCCGGTGACGAAGGCATCCATGGCCCTGCCGAAGCTGTCCCCGGCATAGGCGAGCTCCTTCTTCGCCGTCTCGTGCGTGCCGGAAAGGATATCGCCGGTCATCTTGGTCCCTTTTGACATGATCTCGCCGCCGGTAGACACCGCGTCGGACACGTCCTGCTTAACGGACGTGGCGTACTCTTTGGTGTCCTTCTTTGCCTCCTTGAGCGCATCGGACAGCGCCTCCCCGGACGAGGAAAACATGTGCTCCTTCGCGTAGGCGAGCGACCTCTTGCTCGACGTGATGATGAACCAGCCCTCGTTGTAGACCATCTTGTGGCCCCGCATCCCCGCCATGGTGAGCGGAATCACGTCCTCCACCCT
>JBAIYC010000034.1:0-3248 GCA_037916085.1 Nitrospirota bacterium
GGGAGATCCTGCCCCGGATCGTGTCCATGATCGCCCGGGGCTGTTCGTGGATCTCCTTCAGCATGAAGTGGCGGTAGCCCCCCTTCTCCGCCATGACAGGGTTCCACATCACGCGCGTCACTTCCCGGTTGACCTCCGCACCCTTGAGGTCGGTGAGGCGAACGCCTTCCGTTGACAGGACCGCCATCTCATCGTCGTTCAGGAACAGCACGTCGCGCGTCCGGTGCAGGATCGCCGGGATGTCCGAGGCAAGGAAGAACTCGCCCTGTCCCAGCCCGACGACGAGCGGGCTCCCCTTGCGCGCGCCGACCATGACATCCGGTGAGCGTTCATCGATGACCGCGATGGCGTAGGCCCCCTGGAGGCGTTTTGCCGCCTCGCGGACCGCATCCTCCAGCCTCATTCCCTTCGCGGCAATGCTGTCCACCAGGTGGGCGATCACTTCCGTATCCGTCTCGGACCGGAAGATCCGTCCGTCCGCTGCGAGCTCCTTCTTGAGCGCCCCGTAGTTCTCGATGATGCCGTTATGGACAACGACCACGCTGCCGGCGCGGTGGGGATGAGCGTTCTCCTCCGACGGCCTGCCGTGGGTCGCCCAGCGCACGTGGCCGATGCCGACGGTGCCCGACAGGCTCTCGCTCCGAAGGACCGCTTCCAGGTTCTGCAGCTTTCCCACCGCGCGCCGTATTGCAAGCTTGCCGCCCTGCAGCACGGCCACACCCGAGGAGTCGTATCCGCGGTACTCCAGCTTCTTGAGACCCTCGATCAGGATGGGCACGGCAGGTTCACTGCCCGTATATCCGATGATGCCGCACATAGGTCGCCTCGCTCCGATTCCCGAATGTCAGATCGAACATTCCAAGTATAACATGACCGCCCAACGCCCATGGCACTGAGGACCGGTCGTTCTGTATGATCTGCTGCCCGCTATTTGTTCCCCGGGTCCTTTTTCTGTTTCATCTTCCTTCTTCGTGCTGCGACCCCTTCGCGGTTCTCCTGGGGAGCCCGGGAGATCGCAAGGGCGTCGGAAGGCACGTCATGGGTGATCGTCGCGCCGGCGGCCACCACGGCCCCCGAGCCGATCCGGACCGGTGCGACGAGCTGCGCATCGCTCCCGACGAAAACGCCGTCACCGATCACTGTCTGGTGCTTCCGGAAGCCGTCATAGTTGCAAGTAATGACGCCCGCCCCGATGTTCACATCCCTGCCGACGGTCGCGTCGCCGACATAGGCAAGATGATTCGCCTTGCTCCCCTCGCCGATGAAGGACTTCTTGACCTCTACGAAGTTGCCGATCTTCGCCCCGCTCCCGATGACCGACTCGGGGCGCAGATGGGCAAAGGGGCCGATCGATGCCCCATCGGCGATATGGGACCGCTCGATGAGGCAGCTGTCCCTGACCGTCACTTGGTCACCCAGCGCGCTGTCGACGATTCGGGTCCCGGGATAGACCGTGCAGCCTTCGCCGACCGTCGTCGTTCCCTCGATCCGCACGCACGGATAGAGCACCGTGTCGCGGCCCACGCTCGCATCAGGACCGATGAAGACTGTTTCCGGATCGAGCATCGTGACACCGTCGCTCATCCAGCGCATGTTCGTCCTCAGCTGGAGCGTCCGTTCTGCGCGGCTGAGGTCCGCACGGGAGTTGATGCCCATGGTCTCGCCGGCATCCCCGCACAGGACCGCTTCGACCCTGCGCCGCTGCTTGCGGGCAAGAGCAACGGCATCGGGAAGATAGTATTCGTTCTGGGCATTCCGGTTTGTGATCCCGCCGAGCGCCGCGAGCAGGAAAGACGCCTCGAAACAGTAGATGCCCGTGTTCACCTCGGTGATCCTGCGCTGGGCCGGCGTCGCATCCTTCTCCTCGACGATGCGCTGCACCCCGCTCCTGGTGCGCACGATCCGTCCATATCCCGTCGGGTCGTCCACCCGTGCGGTCATGACCGTGACCGCTGCCCGTTTCTTCGCATGGGAATCGGCCAGCATCTGGAGCGTTGCAGGCCTCAGGAGAGGTGTATCGGCGCAGAGCACCATGACGGGCCCTTTTGCGCGCTCGATCGCTGTCGCGGCCTGCCGGACGGCATGTCCCGTGCCGAGCTGCTGCTCCTGCAGCGCCACTTCGACGTCGTACCCCTCCGCCGCTTTTCGCACCAGGTCCGCCTGATGCCCCAGGACCAGGACGACGCGTTCGGTCTCGATACCGGCAACGGCGTCAAGCACATGGGCGATCAGCGGTTTGCCGGCCAGCGGATGGAGCGCCTTGGACATGGCCGACTTCATGCGGGTCCCGAGACCGGCAGCAAGGATGACCACCGTCGGTCTCATGGTTTCAGTCCCCTCCCGACTCCCTCCTTCAGGCGCAGCGCCTCGCGTTCGCTCAGGCTGACGAGCCCAAGGGAGATGATGAATTTCATGCCCTGCTCCACAGTCATGTCGAGATGGGTGACCTCCGCGGCGGGAAGGATGAGCAGGAACCCTGCGGTGGGGTTGGGTGTCGTCGGCACAAAGACGGTCTCATGGGTCCCCGAAAGACCGATGCCGCTTCCCTCGACACTCCCTGTGACGAAACCGATGCTGTAGCATCCCTTGCGAGGGTATTCAACGAGCGCAACGCCGTGGAAGTTGTGCTTGACCGAAAAGGTCTCCATCATCTGCTTGACGGTGGAGTAGACCCCGCGCACAAGCGGCACCTTCTGCATGAGCCCGTCCCAGAATCGCAGCACCCGGTTGCAGAAATAGTTCGCCGAAATGATGCCAGTGAGCAGGATCAGCAGGACAAGTGTGATGATGCCGAGGCCCGGGAATTTCAGCCCAATCACATAGGACGGCAGGTCGCCCAGAATGCGATCGATCCAAACGAGAATGGCCCGAAGCACGAAAACGGTCACACCCACCGGGACCACGACGAGAAGACCGGTGAAAAAATACTTCTGGAAGAAACTTTTCAGTTTTTTCACGTCGTAATATTACTGATTTTACCGGGGGGTTGCAAGCATTATTTCGGTGGAACCCGTTGAAAATACGGGGAGTGCAGGCACTGAAGGCCTCCTGCTCTACTTTCTCAAGACCAGTTTGGCGTCCACGATCGCTTTGGCCCGTTTGAGATGACCCTTGACCGATTCGCTGCCTTCGATGGCGAGATGGATCTCCCGGGCGATCTCATACTCGCCCGAATCGCGTGCCTTCTCGGCCCATTCGCGGAAGCCTTCGGCGTGGGAATCGCTGTGGTCGATCCAGTGTTCCAGAAT
>JBAIYC010000035.1:0-10210 GCA_037916085.1 Nitrospirota bacterium
ACCGGAGGTCGTCGGGATTGAATCCGGCCTTGTCGAAGTTCTTCCGGTAGAACGGCACGTTGAGGTACACGCGGTTCAGGGTCGACTCAAGCCGCTCCAGCTGGAGCTGCTCCAGCTCCTTCCGGTCAATCCGTTCTTCATCAGGCTGCCAGTACATAGACACCTCCGAAATGTCTCCAGGCGTGAGGCGCAGGGGCGGGGCCCCTCCGTCACTTGTTTTCCGCGTCAAGGTCCTTGCCGAGATAGGCGCGCTGGATCTCGCGGTCCGTCAACAGGTCTTCGGCGGCGCCTTCCTTCACGATCCGCCCGGTTTCGAGCACGTAGCCCCGGTGCGCGATCCGCAGGGCGCTGCGGGCGTTCTGCTCAACGAGCAGGACCGTGGTGCCTTTCTCGGCGAGCGCGCGTACGGTCGCGAAGATCTCCTTCACGATGAGCGGCGCCAGGCCCATGGAGGGCTCGTCGAGCATCATGAGCGCGGGACGGGACATGAGCGCCCGGCCGATGGCGAGCATCTGCTGCTCGCCTCCCGAAAGGGTGCCCGCGAGCTGATGCTCCCGCTGCCGGAGGACGGGAAACAGGCCGTAGACCTGTTCCAGGTCGCTCTTCACCTCGTCCCTCCTGCCCCGCCGGTACTGCACGTAGGCGCCAAGCAGCAGGTTCTCGCGCACCGGCATGGCAGCGAAGACCTGTCGTCCCTCCGGCACGAGCGAGCATCCGGCCTGGACGATCCGCTCGGCCGGAAGCGCCGAGACGTCCTGGTCCCGGAAGCGGACCTCGCCCGCCCGCGGCCTGAGCAGGCCCGCAATCGTCTTGAGCAGCGTCGTCTTGCCCGCGCCGTTGGCGCCGATGATCGTCACGATCTCGCCTTCCCTTACGTGGAGCGTGACGTGGCGGAGCACCGAGAGGCTCCCGTAGCCTGCCTCGAGATTCCTAAGCCTGAGCATCGTCCTCCCCCAGGTAGACGCGGATGACATGGGGGTCCTTCTGCACCGCGAGCGGCGTGTCGTCGGCGATCTTCTCGCCGTAGGACAGGACCACCACTTCGTCGGAGATGTTCATAACAAGCGACATGTCATGCTCGACGATGAGGACCGTGATGCCGCGGCTGCGGATCTTGACGATCAGGTCCGCTAGGTCGGCGGTCTCGCGCATGTTCAACCCCGCAGCGGGCTCGTCGAGCAAGAGGAGCACGGGTTCCGATGCAAGCGCCCGGGCGAGCTCAACGGCGCGCTGCTGTCCGTAGGACAGGCTGGCGGCATCCTCGTCGGCGAGCTGTGCGATGCCGAGGAAGTCCATGGCGGCCAGCGCCTGCTCACGAATGTCCAGCTCCTCGCGCCGCGCCGCGGGAAGGTGCAGCATGGCCGAAAGGAAGCCGGAGCGGCTGCGCACATGCCGCCCCACGGCGACGTTTTCGAGGGCCGACATGCGGCTGAAGAGCCGGATATGCTGGAAGGTGCGCGAGATGCCCGCAGCGGCGACCAGGTGAGGGCCCTTCCCGTGGATCCACGATCCGCCGAAGCGCACCGAACCGCTGTCGGGCGCGGAGAAGCCCGAGAGCAGATTGAAGAGCGTGGTCTTGCCAGCTCCGTTCGGACCGATGACGGCCTTGATCATGCCGCGCTCGACGTCAAAGGTGACGTCCTTCACGGCCTGCAGACCGCCGAAGCGCTTGCTCAGGTTGCTGACCTCAAGAAGTGCCATAGGACCTTTTCGCCGCGAAGACGCGAAGGAAACCCCGGATCTTAACATACAGCAGGTTGATCTTTTGCAGCCCTCTCGCCCTTTGCCACCTCGCGGTTCAAATCATGTTGATCCGTTCTTAGGAGTTCCTTCGAAGGACTTTTCTCACCGTCGCCTTCAAGTCGAACCGCAGGATGCCCTCGGGCGAGAAGAGCATGATCACGATGAGAATGATGCCGAACACGGCGTCATCGAAAGTGCCGAAGTAGCCCCGCAGCGACAGGAAAGTGAGGACGGTGCTCATAAGCAGCGTTCCCCAGAGGCTCCCCATGCCGCCGACCGACACGATCGCCACGTAGCGAACGGATTTCATGATCGACGCCTCGGACGGACCGATTCCGCCGCTGTAGTGCGTCAGGAACACGCCCGCCACCGACGCCAGCACGGCGCTCAGGACGAAGGTGTTCAGCTTGAACCGTGCCGTGTGGACGCCCATGGCGCTCGCTGCATCCTCAGCACCGTGGATGGCCCGGAGGGCCCGTCCTACCCGGGAGTTGATCAGGTTGACCAAAAGGACCATGACCGCGACAACCAGCGTCCAGGAGAGGTAGTAGTTTCCCACGCGGCGTGATGAGTCCCCGGTCACTGCAAGGCCGGGGAGAAGCGCGAATGCCGGGACGTTCGAGATACCGTCAGCGGCGCCGAAGCGCTGCGTGCCGAGCACGATGCTGTAGATGATGGTGCCGAATCCCAGCGTGGCCATTGCCAGGTAGTGGCCACGGAGCTTCAGCACCGGGATGCCGATGACATAGGCGACCGCAACGGTGAGTCCGACCGCAACCACGAATGCGGCCCAGGGGTTTACCGAGAGCATCTGCCCCCCGTAGAGGTCCGGCCGATGGGTCAGGATGCCGATGTTCGAGAAAAGTCTGGCAATGGCCGAGGTCTTGTACGCCGAAAGGTCGAGCGTGGTGAGGACAGCCGACGTGTAGCCGCCGATGGCGAAGAAACCGGCATGCCCAAGCGAGATCTGGCCGGCGAATCCCATGAGCAGTGTAAGACCAACGATGGCGACGCAGTAATAGGCCGTCATAGTGAGCTGGGTCAGATAGAACTGTTTGTCCAGGGCCGCGGTCAGGACCTGGACAGCGATGACAGTAGCCAAGAGGACGAGGATGTGTTTGTATCGGTTCATAACAAAAAGAGCAAGACATGGTATTCACCACGGAGGCACGGAGGGCACGGAGGAACTACCGTGGCTATAAGCTTTTCTCCGTGTCTCAGTGTCTCCGTGGTGAACGGGCCGTATCGTTTTCTCAGAACTCCTTCAGCCGGAAGGCCTCCTTGTTCCCGAAAAGACCGCTGGGCCGGACAAAGAGCACGGCCAGCAGGATGGTGATGGCGATGGCATCCTTGTACGCCGTGGGCATGACCCAGATGCTGAATGATTCCAGGGTGCCGAGAAGGAAACCGGCCGCCACCGCCGCCATGCTGTTGCCGAGCCCGCCGAGGATCGCGACGGTGAAGCCCTTGATGGCAAGTCCCGTTCCGATGCCGTAGGAGGTCTGGGTGATGGGGCTCACCACCGCTCCGGCAAGCGCTCCGATGCCCGCCGCGAGGGCGAAGGACAGCGTGACCATGTTCCTGGTCGGGATGCCGCAAAGCGCCGCCGCGTCGCGGTTCGACGCGCATGCTCGCATCTCCCGGCCCAGCATGGTGTACTGGAAGAAGACATTCAGCACGATGACGATGATTGAACAGACGCCGAGGGTCCAGAGCACCTGGGGCGACACCCGCACGCCGCCCAGAGAAAGGGCGGTGATCTCGTTGCCCGTGAAATACGGGAGCGCGCGGACCCCCTCGCCCCAGAGATGCAGGGCGGCCTCGCGCACCAGGATCGAGATGCCGATGGTGATGATGATCATCCGGAGGACCGAGGGCTTCACCAGCCAGCGGATGAAGAGCATCTCGATGAGAGCTCCAATGGCCATAGTGATCAGGACCGCCGCCGCAACGGCGAGGCCCAGGGGAAGGAAGGCGTGCAGGGACACGGCGATCATGCCGCCCAGCATCACGAACTCGCCCTGGGCGAAGTTGATGATGCCGGTGGTGTTGTAGACGATGTTGAAGCCGATCCCCACGATAGCATAGATGGTGCCGTAGGTCAGGCCGGCAACGAGGTATTGAAAGAAGAGTTCGAAGAACATTCGGGGAAAGACAACATCAGCAGTGCACGGTATAGGTAGGGGCGGGTTGAAACCCGCCCCCGGGATAGGGCCAATTACCTCACGTATTCTGTGAACCTTCCGTCCCTCACCGTCAACATCTCGAAGGCGTTCGCGTCCAACCCGTTGTGGTCCGTGGGCGAGAAGTTGAATATGCCCGCCGTTCCTACGAGGCCTTTGATGTTCTCGATGGCCGCGCGGACCTTCTCCTGGTCGGCGCCCGGGCCGGCATCTTTGATCGCCTTTTCCAGGATCATCATGGCGTCATAGGCGTGGCCGCCGAAGGTGCTCACGTCCTCCTTGTACTTCGCCTCGTATTCCTTCTTGTACGATTCGAGGACCTTCTTCTGCGGGTTCGTGGGAGAGAGCACGTCCGCCACGAGCAGGCGGCCGGCCGGGAAGATCACTCCCTCTGCGGCGGGCCCGCAGAGCTTGCAGTAGCTGATATTGCCGAAGCCGTGGCTCTGGAAGATCGGAATGGTGAGCCCGATCTGGCGGGCGTTCTTGACAACGATGGCCTGGGCCGGCTCGATGGACCAGTTGACCAGCGCCTGGACGTTCGCCGCCTTGACCTTGGTGACCTCGGCGGTCAGGTCCGTGGCGGCCTTGTCATAGACCTCGTTCACGACGATGGTGATGCCGTGCTCGGGGGCAAGCTTCTCCAGCTGCTGCTTGCCGGCGTTGCCGAAGCCGGTGTTGGACGACAGCACGGCGATCTTCGAAATGCCCATCTTCTTCATCTGCTGGAAGATCCGGACGACGGCGTCGCTGTCCTTCTGGGGCGTCTTAAAGACGTACTTGGCGAGGGGGTTGACGATCGTTTCCGCAGCCGCGCAGGAGAGCAGGATCGTCTTGCCCTGTTCGGCGATGTCCTTGACCTTCATGGTCTCGCCGGAAGTCGACGGGCCGATGATGGCGAAGACCTTGTCCTCGTCGATTAGCTGTTTGGCGAAGGAGACCGCCTTCTCGGGGCTCGCCTGCGTGTCCTTGACGATGAGCTCGACCTTCCTGCCGCCGATCCCGCCCTTGGCGTTGACATCCGTCACGAGCATCTCGAGGGTCTTGGCCTCGGGCGCTCCCAGGAACGATGCGGGGCCGGTCACGGCGAGCAGCGCGCCGATCTTGATGCTCTCCGCTGCGACAACCGGCGCTGCGAACAGCGCCATACAGCCCACGACCACAGCAAGTACCTTGAAGATCCTCATAACCACGGTTCCTCCTCTTGGAAAATTGAACAGATCGGTCGTCCCCGCCGGCGGGACGTTACAGTTTCTGCATCTCCTCGCCCGAGAGCATCCGGATGCCGGCGCCCCGGAGCGCCTCGACGGCCTTCGCGGTCTCGTCGAACCGGAAGATGAGCACGGCATTGCCCTCGCTCCGCTGAACGAAGGCGTACATGTACTCTACATTGATATCGCGACCCTTGAGCGTCGAAAGCACTCCGGCGAGACCGCCGGGGCGGTCGGGAAGGACCACGGCGACAACCTCGTTCTGCGCCGCGGTGAAACCGTTCTGCCTGAGCGCCGCGAGGGCCGCCGCCGGATCATTCACGATGAGCCGGAAGATGCCGAAGTCGGCTGTGTCGGCCAAGGAAAGTGCACGGATATTAATGCCCCTGGCGGCCAGCAGCTCCGTCACCTCGGCCAGCCTGCCCGACTTGTTCTCCAGGAATATGGATATCTGTTCGACAATCATGGGTCTTCGGATGCGCCACCCGGGAGGGCCGGAGGATGCTGCGGAAAGCTTCATAATATGCTGGGAAAGCGGCCTTTGTCAAGGCAAAGTCGTCTGGAAAAACATGGTGTTGCGCGAAAGCTGCGCCGAACAGCACCGGGTATGACGTAGATCAGCTCCTGCCCATTTATTTGCCTATCGGCCGCCGCTCATGCGGGCCCCGAAGAGATGACGGCCGGCACCAGTTTCAGCATCTTTATCATTCGAGATTGGTATTTCGACACTGATTTTTCTTGAAAGTGCCCACATATTTGTGGATAATTGTGACCATCCTGCGGCACAGGCGCGCGAGCGTCACCATGAAGAAGACCCCGTTCGAGCAGTAGACTGTTCGTCGCGACCCGGCTGCACGCCGGGAAATGCAGCTCCCCAGGCTGCTGATGTCCGCTTCAGCAGCCTTTTTCCATCTCCTCTGTATATGAAGCAGCACCGGTCAATGCCGTACGTCATCGTTCTTCTCGGGTCACTGACGGCCCTGCTGCAGGTGATCGCTCTTCGCGAGTTCGTCGTTCTCTTCTCGGGAAACGAGCTCGACCTGGGAATCACGCTCGCAGCATGGCTAGCCGCCGTCGGAGCGGGCAGCGCGGCTGGCCGCCGAAGCCCGGCGTCGTGGTCGCTGGGTGCCGTGGTCCTGTCCTCCTTCCTGCTGGCCTGGCCGCTACTGTCCCTCGTTCCACACGCACGTCCGATCCTGGGGCTCGAGCCCGGCGAGGCCCTGTCGCTCGGCAGAACAATCGCCGCCACGGTGCTGGTCCTGGGCCCGCTCTGCTTCTTCATCGGCATGCAGTTCCCGCTCGCTGCGAAGGCGATAGGCGGACAGACGGGTTCGGCCTATCTCTTTGAAGCCGCCGGCGCATGTATCGGCGGCCTGCTCTTTACCTTCGTGCTGAGCGGCAGGGTCCCGGCGCAGACAGTCCTTATGGGCGTCTCGGCGGTTGGCATCCTGCTCGGCGCCGCGCTCCTGCGGAGCAGGGTGCTGGCGTTAGCCGCCCTGCTTCCTTTCGTTGGCATCCTGTTCTGGCCTCATCTGTTCGGCCGTGCTGGCGATGCACAGGAATTGGTGTCCCGCATCGAATCGCGCTACGGCCTGATCGAGGTGTATCGCAGCCGCGGTCAGAACAACATCTATGCATCGGGCCGCTTCCTCTACGCCTATCCCGACCGGCCGAACGAGGAACTGCGGGCCCATCTTCCGCTTTTGCTGCACCCCCGGCCGGAGCGCGTCCTCATCGTCGGCGGATCACCCGCCCTCGTGCGGGAGACCCTGAAGGCCGGCGTGTCGACCGTCGATTTTGTGGATCTCGATCCCGCCCTGATCAGTGTCACGGAGTCGCTCCTTGTTCCCGAGGACCGTCAGGCGCTTGCGGACCACCGCGTCACTGTGCGTGCTGTTGACGCGCGGAGGTTCATCAAATCCGCGGCCGGCGCGGGATACGACCTCATCATGCTGAACCTGCCCGAACCGGCCACGGCGAATGCCAACCGGTGCTACACGGTCGAGTTCTTCCGTGAGGCCCGTGCGGCGCTCGGTCCCGGCGGCGTGGTGACGCTGAACCTGCCCGTCTCCTTCGGCTACGTGGGAAAGCGCCTGCAGTCTGCGAACGGCTCGATCCTCCGCTCGCTCGGCCGGGCGTTCCGCTACACGGCGGTCTCGTCGGAGGAGTACGGTATCCTCGCCGGGTCGGACGAGCCGATCGAGACCGGCCTCCCGGAACTGCGCGGGCGGCTTCGGAACCGGCAGGGAGCGCTGCTGCCGCTTCATCCCTTCGTCGTCGATGATGCCTTCGACCCGCTCAAGACAGCGATGCATCGGAACCGGCTTGACGCGGTCCATGTGGTGAACCGCGACGGACGGCCCGTGGCGTACCTGTACAATCTCCTGGTCTGGGCGGAGATGCAGCGAAGCGGCGCGCTGCTCTTCCTTGCGGACAACGGGAGGGCGCTGCTCGTGCTTCTTCTCGCGGCTGCGGCCGCCGCCGGACTTGTGTTCCGGCGAAGGGACGGCGGAGCCGCCTACGCGGTCTTCCTTGCCGGCGGAACCGCGATGTCCTTCACGGTCATCCTCCTGCTTGCCTACCAGAGCGTCTTCGGACATGTCTACGAGCGGGTCGGGCTCCTGACGGCCGCCTTCATGGCCGGGTCGGCGGCCGGCGCCTTGGTCTCGCGAACAGCGGCCCGGCCGGTCTGGCATCTGCGGTTTTCTTCGGCCGGGCTGCTCATCACCGCGCTCGCGGCACCGCGCTTCTTTCAGCACGAACTCAACTTCCTTGCGATCGCGCTCCTTGTCGGAGCGCTGGGCGGGTCGGTGTTCAGCGCTGCCGCTCGGTTCCTGGCCGAGGACAGAACGTCTGCCGGGCGGCTCTATGCATCCGATCTGGCAGGCGCCGTTCTCGGTGCGCTGCTCACCACGCTCCTCACGGTGCCGCTCTTCGGCATGACTAGGGCGCTCCTGTTCCTTGCCGCTCTGCAGAGCATATCCCTTGCGGTCTCGCTCTCCGCCGGCCATGAAAAAGCGTAGGCTCATCATCGGGACCCTGGCGGCCTTTTCCCTTCTGGCGGGACTGCTCGCCGGCCGTGAGAGCGCCGTCGATGAGGGCGCTGCGCTCCGGGAGCTCGCACCGTCGGCGGCATTCTCGGAGAAGGCCGGCTCTCCCCTTCATTACGCGAGCGGATCCGGCGCGGTCGCGTTCAACTCCTACGATATCGTGCCGTCCGTCCGGGGCTATGCGGGACCGATCAAGGTCATGATCGTCCTGGGCCCGGACGGCAGGATCAAAGGGCTCAAGGTCCTGGAGCACCGCGAGACGAAGAACTACGTTCACTACCTTGAAACGTCGGCATATCTGAACCGGTTCATCGGGAAGAGCGTTCTCGACCGTTTCGAGGTCGACCGGGACATCGACGGCATCAGCCGCGCGACTGTCAGCGTCCAGGCGCTCGCTACGACCGTGCGGGATTCGTCGCGGGCCGTGGCCGAGCAGGTCTACGGCATCCGGGCGGCGCACGGCGCGGTAGCTGCCCGCGGAGGCTGGGAACGGGGCGTGTACGGAGCTCTTTTCGCGGCAGCCCTTGCCGGGTATTTCCTGACGCGACGGTCGGCCCGCTACCAGCGCCTGCGGGACGCGGTCCTCGTCCTCGACGTCATCGTCGTCGGAGTCCTCCTGTCATCTCCCTTTTCCGTCCTCCACATCTTCAATCTCCTGCTCTTTCGGCCCTCCTCGTCGACGCTGTGGTATGTCATTGTGATCAGCACGCTCCTCTCCGTCGCCGTGGCAGGACGGTTTTATTGCGGATGGATCTGTCCCTTCGGCGCGATTGCCGAGCTTCTTGCCAAGCTTCCAACGCGGAGATGGACGATCGATACGACGACCGATGACCGCTGGCGGAGCGCGAAGTACGTTCTGCTCGGGATCGCCGCTGCTGCAGTCCTCATCTTCCGGCGGGCGGACTACGGGAACTATGAGACCTATGTGACGCTCTTTTCGCTCAGCGGGAACGTTTTCGCATGGGGCCTGGTCGCTGTCGCTCTTCTGGCCAACCTGCGCGTTCCGCGGTTCTGGTGCCGGTACCTCTGTCCGGTCGCTGCGTTCCTGGGGCTCTTGTCGCGAAAGGCAAAGGGATACCCGAGCTCTCCAGCCTGCCCCATGGGGAACAAACAGGACCCCGAGATCTCGGAATGCATCCGCTGCAACCGGTGCTATCGTTCCGCTTAAACACCTCCTCGCATAGCCGTTCCAAAAGGCCCCTGCATCCCGTGAACTGGGAGGCGCACCCGCATGCGAAGGCAGATAGAGCTGGGCGGAATCACAGAGCCGGGCAGATACGGCCGAGCCCGGTTTCACGGGGCGAGGGGAAGTGCTGCGTTGGCCGAAAATGTAAATGACAGGCAATAGCCAAGCATGGTTGCGCGGACCTGTGAACCGGGGTGCAGAAAAAAAGAATTCGGTATTCTTTACCGCAAAGAGTCAAAGGTGGGATAATAAGCCATGTCTGACCGTCGAAAATTCAGATTGCTGGCGAGCGCGGGAGTACTTCTGGTCCTGCTGGTCATGGCCTATGACTCATTCCTCGCATCATCGCTCTCGTCGTTCGTCGAAGGATGGAAGCGCCAGCGCCACTACGAACAGATGATCCAGAAGAAGGGCCTTCCCCTGCACGAAGGCGCGTTCTGGAAGACGAAAGAATGAATATCTGCTAAGATTGTTCCAGGCGTTCCCCGGAGCGATTCCATGGCCGGCACTGTTCAATGCGAGCTCTGTCCCACCGGCTGCGAACTGGACAACTACCAGGTAGGCGGCTGCCGCACCCGCATCAACAAGGACGGAAAGCTCTACAGCCTCGTCTACGGCAAGCCCTGCGCCGTCGCCATCGATCCCATCGAGAAGAAGCCCTTCTTCCACTTCCTGCCCGCCACGCGCGCCTTCTCCATCGCCACCGCCGGGTGCGTCCTGGGCTGCAAGTTCTGCCAGAACTGGCAGATCTCCCAGGCTGCGCCCGAGGATGTGGATTCCTACGACCTGCCGCCTGCCGATGTGGTGCGCCAGGCGGCGTTCTACGACTGCAGGACCATC
>JBAIYC010000036.1:0-2129 GCA_037916085.1 Nitrospirota bacterium
ACCGTAAGGTAGTCGACGCCGGCCTTCTCGTACTCCTGCGCCACCTGGATGATCACCCCCGTGAGCGTGTCCAGGAGCTTGCCGATCTTGTCGGGCTTCTTGAAGGAGAGCTTCAGGAGGTCGTTCAGCTCCATCACCTGGCCAGCGAGCGTAAAGGGGCCAAGCACGTAGGAGCCGACGGCTGCCGAGTTGCCGATGTCCTTTTTCATCATCCCTATCACGTCGAGCATGAGCGGCACCCTTCCGCGTCTCGTGAGGTCCGCTGGAACGGCGATCTCCATCTCCGCCTCGTTGTGGATGAGCTTCTTCTTGATCGTGGGATAGAGCAGATCCTCGGAATGGGCGTAGACGTTGATCTCGCAGCCCAGGGCCTCGGCTTCGATGCAGAGGTCGAAGGGCGCAACGGCGCATTCAAACCCGAAAAACTTGTGCGTCGACGCTGCCGCGGCGGCCATCATCTTCGCGTCCAGGTGCGTGGCCGCGAACTTCTGGCCCAGCGATTTGAGCCCTTCGGTCGTCACGTTCCCCATACCGCTGAAACAGGGCGGCCGGTCCACCGCATCGCCGGCGAAGAGCTTGAGTATCCGTTCCCGAGAATTCATTGTCGTCATGAAACCTCCTCGAACAAGATGCGTAAATGCGAACCGTGCGGAATCATGGGTTCGCTTCGCGAGCACACAGAGAGAAGCACGTACGTTCAGCTGCCTTTCTGGTCTTTTCTTGGTGTTGATCCTATCCGTGTGTCACGCGCAGCGAGACCTGTGGTTACATTGTCTTTGCCTCGACTATCTTCTCGCTCCTCCCGATTCGAGCTTTCCGAGGAAGTCGGCGAAGCATTTCCGGATCGGCAGTCCGGGGTTGTCGGGTATCTCTTTCGTCTCATCGTACACGAGCGTCGAGAGCAGGATGTGGGCTGTGGCTACGGCCGGGAAGATCCGCGGCGCGGTGACGATGGGACCGTAGAAGTTGTAGTCGCTCCAGAGCACCGACGCCATGCCCTGGGCCACGGCGTCCATAGCCTTGAATGCGTCGAGGCTCCAAAGGGTCTTGGCGTCCTTCCACATGTGCGTTCCGTTCGAATAGGCTCCGCCGCAGGGAAGTCCATGCTTCTCCTTGATCAGCCGGTTGGCAGCAAGCGAGAAGGACGTGGACGGCAGGTTCATGACCGATGTGTCAACGATCACCGTCTCGAAATCGCCTGCACCCTGCGCCAGGAGACGCTCGAGAGAGCCGACGCGGCCGGCCGGAGTCTGGTCCTTGTCGTCGAAGGCCTGGACCACCACGTGTTTGATGCCGAGGTCCTTGAGCTTGGCGACCTGGCCCTTCACATCCTTGTCCCAGGGCGTGATGCTGTTGTAGAGGAACTTCTCCTGCGCGCCGAGCCGGGAAACATACTCCGTCGCCTTGGCGCGCTGCTCGGCGACCCACATGTCGATGCCGAAGGGCATGTTCGTGGTCTCAAGGAAGAAATCGATGTAGATCTTCGCCTCTTCGGGAGTGTTGGCCACCATGGCAACCATGCCGGGAACGCCGGTGGATGCGGAGAGCGACTCCTGCTGCCTGATCAGCTCCGCCGCGCGCTTGCGGTCGAAGTTGCCCTTCCGGTCCTCCATGATCCTGTCCTTGTTATGGAACATGGACGCGATCAGGAGCGGTGGCCGGTCGCCGGGTTGCCCGCCGATCTTCGTGCCTGCGAGCGTGAAGACCTTCTGCTCTTTCTGGAAGCGGAACATGAACACCTCGTATGACTAGCCACGTAGGCACGGAGACACAGAGAAAAGCTAACCGTTCGACGGAATTACAGGACAACCTCGGATCGAAACAGCCGTCATCCTGTTGATCCTGTTATCCTGTCAAAGCATTTCGGTGTTCTTCGTGCCTCCGTGTCTCCGTGGTGGATGTGTATGATGTTGTATGAGTCCGGGGGAGACGAAAGAACGCCTCCCGTCTGGCAGTTCTCAGAACACGCCGTGATCGAACTTGGGCTGCGGGAGATACTCCCACTTTTCGCCCTTGCGGTACTTGGCCTCGATGTCCAGGCACTTGAGGGCATACTCGAAGGCGTACGGGATGCCCGGCCCGCCGGGGACGAAGCCCGCGAGGATCATGCCGACAGCCGCCGCCTCGAA
>JBAIYC010000037.1:0-2974 GCA_037916085.1 Nitrospirota bacterium
GATTTGACGTCGCTATAATTGATGCGCTGCATATCGACCAGAAAGGTCAACGCGGGAGTCGCTTTATATGCCAGGCCGAGGGTCCAGTTGGAAGGGATGTCAAAATTGCCATTATCAGCGAACAAGCCCCTGTACTTGTCAAATGTCGTCATGTACGTTCTCGTCTGATACGCAAGACCGAGATTCAGCAGGTTCGGGACGATCTCTCCCTGGTAGCCGATCCTCGCGCCGATGCCGTACGAATAGGAGTAGCCGTTATTCGTGAGGTCATTGGGATTGCTGGAAAAAGCGCTGAACGCCTGCAGTCCCCTTGCCTCAAAGCGCTGAATGGCAAAAATAGGGCTGATACCGATGGCATGCTGGGGAGCACCATCCAGTTTCCTGGCATAGGTGGGCGCGATGAACAGCTGCATGAGGTCGACGCCGGTCGGCTGAGAGCCGCCGAAGGTGTTCGTCGGGTAATCAGTGTTCATGCCACCGTTCCCGAATATCGACAGGCCGACAGAGCTGTTCCCATCGATCACCCAGTTTGCCCCGAAAGAAGGAATCACGAACCACTTGGAGTCACTCTTCACTGTCCCAGGCGCCAGACCGAATGTACCCGGAGCTCCAGAGGGATTACCGGTTACGGTATATTGTCTGTTGGGATTAAAGAAGGCTAGCCCTAAATCATACCGCTTGCCAAGGAACGCCATGTTGGCAGGGTTGACGGCTGCATCGAGTGAATCTTGCGGGAGGGCAACACCTGCACCACCCAGCGCCTGGTCGTTGACACCGTACCCATTGGCGAAATACCCGTTTGTGGCATGTGCAGCAGGAACAAGCGTGAGCGAGCACAGGAGCATGATCGACAGGATGCTTAATGCTGAATACTTCTTCATCATAGAGTACCCCCCTTTCCGTAATCCACGGATCAATACAGCACGGTTGTATCATCGTTTTATCGCCAAGTCAACTAGTTTTTAATCCATGCAACTCTCGACAACTCGTGATCCGAGTCATCCTCACTGGGGAACGCCTCATTCCTCGGTCATGTTCCTGAAACGTGGACGGCAAGTTCGTTTGACAGTATCGCAAAAAGTGTCTATAATCAACAGACTGCGTGCGAGACGCATCCATTATGGCGGACCACAATCCAGACCATCTCAAGAACTGGCCCAGGGAAGAGAGGCCACGTGAGCGCCTGCTCCAGCACGGGGCGGAGACGCTTTCCGACGCCCAGCTGCTCGCCATCATCATCAGGATCGGGGAGGGCGGCCGGACGGCGCTCGACCTGGGCCGGGAGCTCCTGGAGCGGTGCGGCGGTCTCGACGGGATCGCGCAGTCCGGCATCAGGGAGATTTGTGCGGTGAAAGGCATCGGCCCGGCGAAGGCGGCCGAGATCAAGGCGGCGATCGAGATTGGCCGCAGGCACCAGCGCCCTTCACCGGCGGGCGAGTCCTTCTGCTCGAGCCAGGACGTGGCGGACTACTACCGGCCGCGTCTCAAGAATGTCAAGAAGGAGATGTTCCACTGTGCGCTCCTAGATTCGAAGAATAGGATCCTCCGTAACGAGGTCGTTTCCGTGGGAACGCTGACGTCCTCCCTGGTCCACCCCCGGGACACGTTCAAGACCGCGGTCCGCGAGTCCGCAGCTGCAGTGATCTTCATCCACAACCATCCGAGCGGAGACGCCCGTCCGAGCCAGGAGGACATCCTGCTGACCCGGCGGCTTGTCCAAGCGGGAGACCTGCTTGGCATACGGGTGCTCGATCATATCATCGTCGGTGACGGCGATCATTTCAGCTTTCGGGACAACGGACTCTTGCAGCAGCGCCCCTCGTGAACCGGATGTTTCCAGCCTCCTGATTTCTATGCAAGCCGATCTGGTGCTCATTCTCATCGCGGCGACGATCGCGGCGCTTCTGCTGCTGATCTTCGTTTTTCTCCTCGCTAGCGTCTCGCGGAGGGTGTATAACGACCGGAAATACCGGAAGCTGGATGCCCTCCGGCAGGCATACGGACCGCTCCTGCTGCAGGCGCTCGAGTCGGGGAGGATTGCTTCGCAGAGGGAGGAATTCCTGACCACTCCCGGCTCCCTTGCATGGCAGGCCGTCGAGGACGTGCTGTTTCCGGTCGCGTCGGGAGGGAAATTTGCCGGACAAGGGAGAACACTGTTTGAGTGGCTCGGATACGTGGCATTCTATGAGAAGCGGCTTGCCGACAGGAACGTCCTTTCCAAGGCCTCGGCCATCGACAAGCTCGGCCGGATGCGGAGCCTGGCCTCCACACCGAAGCTCGTCCCGCTGCTCAAGGAACGGGAACCGGAAGTCCTTTCGGTGACGGTCCGGGCTCTCAGCAAGATCGGCACGAAGGATGCGCTTGCTGCGATCATCGAGCGTTTGCCGCATCTCCTCGGCGAATCGCTCGTGACGCGCAAGGCCATGGAGACCGCGCTCCTCAACTTCGGTGAGGTTGCGGTCCCCTACCTCATCGAGTATCACTGGGAGCGCGGCGATCCCTGGATCGTTTCCTGCATCCTGGAGACTCTCTCGCACATGGCCCCCGATGCTCGTTCGGTGACCCTTGCGGCCGAACATTTGCACAGCCAGAACGCCGAGGTGAGGAGCAAGGCGCTCAAGGTGCTGGGAACCGCCGGAGCGAGCGTCCCCCGGCATCACTCCGACATGGTCATCCCGCTGCTCGAGGACCCGGTCTGGTTCGTCAGGCTCCAGGCGGCAAAAACGGCAGGCGCACTCTCGCTCACTGCGGCGGCACGGCCGCTCGGCAAGCTCCTGTTCGACAAGAACTGGCAGGTGCGCAGACAGGCTGCTCTTGCACTCACCCGCCTGGACGCCGCCGCCATCGATATTTTTCTCGGAGCGCTCCAGGCGCCGGACGCCTATGCAAAGGAGAACGTCTGCGAGGAGATCGAGAAGACGGGTTTCAGCGACCGGCTGATCGCAAATCTGGTCTGCGCCGAGGAGCCGCATCG
>JBAIYC010000038.1:0-2601 GCA_037916085.1 Nitrospirota bacterium
GTGAGGTTGCGCAGATAGACGGCGACAAGTGCCCAGGTGTCAGCGGTGAGCATGCCCATCTTGGGCGTGAGGTAGTTACTGTACTTCCGGAGGAACGAAATGGCATCCGGCTCCCGGTAGTTCACGCCGGAGCCGCACTCTCGGCCTAACTGCTCTTCGACCGCGCGGAAAGAGCGCTCCCGTTTCACCCAGGCCGCGAACCAGCTTCCAATGTAGCCGCCGCCGGAGACGGTCGAAAGGTAATCGAACGTGCGGAGAAGTCCGACGCGCGCCAGGCCCTGAAGGACGCCGAGATTGAACGTGGCGCTCCGGATCCCCCCTCCGGAAAAGGCGAGCCCTGCGAGTTTCATGTCGCTTGCCTTCCGGTAGACATCGCCGGCCGGTCCGGTTCCGGGGCCCGGTTCCTCGCAGGGTCCGGGAGCTCCCTCCACCCTTGCGCGTCGTGAGCACTCGACCTCCTTCAGCTCCTCCAAAAGGACCTGTTCGAAGCCAAGACGTGCGTTCTTGTCGGCATCCGCCATTACTCCTCCCGAAGTACAGACCGCGATCGTTGATAGAGGATCCTGTACTACTAACAAATGTAGAGTTACTTCATGTGGCTGTCAAGTTTGCCGGCAAGAAAAAGGTATTTTGGGGAATATCGTTACAGTGTGCCAGTTCAGAAGCGGAGAGCAACGCGTCAGGAAAAAAACGAGGGATGAGGGCTTCAGTAGCAGTCCTTCGGGCCTCGGTGTCGGCCCGTCACCGCACCTCGAAGGTGATCTGGTCAGTGACTGCACCGTCAGGCGCAAGAAGGGTCAGCCGATGCCTGCCCGCCACAGGCGACCAGGAAGCATCAGTGAGCACTGCACCGTCAAGCATCAGCGCGGCGTTCTGCGTGGATCGGAAGAACACCCTTTGCAGATCAACCGGGATATCCGGATCCATGGCGATGACCGTGTCCGGCGCCGGATAGAGGATCCTCGGCAGCTCTTGCTTCCGGGCGCTGCGGACCTCCGACTGTTCCGTGCCGGCGATGAACCACTCCTTGCGCGGGACGCTCCGCCGGCCATCCTCCTCGCGCGATACCGTCACTGACACGACGCCGGGAGGCGGCAGCGGGGTGGCGCTCGGCATCCCCGCATGCAGCCGGTTCATGACCTCGAACCAGACCGGCGCGGCTCCGCTCACGCCCGACACATCCCACATGGGCGAACCGGAGAAGTTCCCGACCCAGACGCCCACAGTGTAGCGGTCCGAATATCCCACGCACCAGTTGTCCCGCATGTCCTTGCTCGTACCGGTCTTCACCGCGGTCCAGAACCGGGTAGCCAGCGGATTCTCGAGACTGAAGGTCGAGCTGCGCGCCTCGCGGTCCGACAGGATGTCAGAAATGATGAACGCCGACTGCGGGGACAGTACCCGTCGATGCGGTCCGCGCCCTTCCTCGGGTAATAACCGCATCGTTCTCCTGCTGCCGCCGTTCGCCAGCGTCCGGTAGGCGTTCACCAGGCCCCAGAGCGTGATATCTGCCGACCCGAGAGCAAGGGACGGCCCGTAGTGGTCCGGCTCGGCGAGGCCGGTGAAACCGAACGCATGAAGAGTGTGAACGAACGCATCGGTGCCCACGAGACCGAGCGTCTTGACGGCAGGGATGTTCATCGACGAAGCAAGTGCGGAGCGCGCCGTGACCGATCCCCGGAACTCCTTGTCGTAGTTCTCCGGCCGGTAGACGCCCCGTGCAGTCGGGAGGTCGATGGCGGCGTCCTCGATCAGCGAGGCAGCGGTAAGCAGCCGCTCTTCGACGGCAAGGCCGTAGAGGAACGGCTTGAGCGTGGAACCTGCCTGCCTCCTCGCACGGATACCGTCAACATAGACCGCAGATGCCAGGCGACCGCTGTTCCCCACGTAGGCGAGCACATCTCCGGACCGGTTCTCCACGACAAGGACCGCGCCGTCCCGCACATTCTGGCCCGCGAGTCCGCCGACCGCCTGCTCCAGCGCCTCCGCTGCGAACCGCTGGATGGCCGCGTCGAGCGTTGAGACCGCTCTGGCCTTGCCCGGATGCAGCAGCTTCCGGGCCACGAAGGGAGCAAGGTCGATCCGTCTCCGCACGGCGTAGGGCCGCGACAGCCTGTCTTGGGCAAGCTTCCGGACCTGCTCTGCCGGGACCGCAAGGTACAGGGACGCCGCAAGCCTGACGGCTCGCTGGCCGACCGTCTCCGGCGGGGCGTTGGGCGAACGGATGAGCGACGCGAGAACGACAGACTCCGCTTCATCGAGGCCGACGGGGTCCTTGTCGAAGATGCCCCGCGATGCCGCGGTGATCCCCTGCAGTTCGCGGCGGAAGGTCACGAGGTTCAGATAGGCTTCCAGCACCTGGTCCTTGGTCCACATCCGTTCCAGTTCCCGGGCCGCCTCGATCTGCCCCCACTTCTGCGCGATCGATCGCCTGCCCGCAGACCGCGGCGTTCCCTCGAGCAGCGATGCAAGCTGCATGGTGATGGTGCTCGCGCCCCGCTTGCTGTCCGAGAAGAGGTTGCCCAGCGATGCGGAAGCGAGCGCTCTCCAGTCCGCGCCATGATGGTCGTAGAACCGCTTGTCCTCGGAACGGATCACGGC
>JBAIYC010000039.1:0-5685 GCA_037916085.1 Nitrospirota bacterium
TGCATCCAATGGGACTTTGTAAAGGAGGGGCTATGCGTAATCAGAGAGGAGAAGTCGTTGCCGGTGTCATGGTCGTCATGATGGTTGTAATGATGATCTTCGGAGGTATGCACATGATGCATGGGGAGCACCGGTCGGAAGGAGGTCACCAACAGACGGAGCAGAAACATAATCACGATGAGGACGGAACGCAACACATACTTAACCATGCTGGCGGACAAGATCCCGTCCCCAGTCAGGGTGAGACCAAGTAAATAGAGCATATGGAACAAAATATCGACGGTTTCCGTACTGGGGCGAGATGTGAAATCTGCTGGATTGTGGTAGTATGTCCTCTCCCGCAAGGGGAGAGGACAGAATCGAAAAAGAACAGCTGATGCATTGATTGCTTATCGGTCTCCAGTCGTCCGCTTTTCTCCGTGCCTCAGTGCCTCCGTGGTGAAAGGCTTTCAAGAATGCTTCTCATCTTCCCCCCTGTCGCCAAGCCCTGCGAGCCGCCCGCGGGCATTGCCGTGCTTTCCGCAGCGCTTCGCGCGCACGGCCTCGGCTGCACGGTCCTCGATCTGAACCTCGCGGGACTTCTCTTTCTCCTGCAGCAACCCTACCCGGCATCGGATACGTGGTCACGGCGGGCCGTCAGGAACGTCTCAAAGAACATCGCCTCTCTCCGCGATCCGGCGACCTATCATTGCCTCGACCGGTACCGCCGGTCAGTCACGGACGTGAACAAGGTGCTGTCCCTGGCAGGACGATCCCGCGGATGGTCGGCGGGCCTTGCTGACATCCAGCACGAGCGTTGTTCTCCGCTCCGGAGCGCCGACCTTGTGGCTGCGGCGGAACATCCCGAACAGGATCTCTTCTATCCCTTCTTCAAGACGCGCCTGCGGGAAGCCGTGGAACATGGCGGCCACAGCATGGTCGGGTTCTCGTTGAACTATCTGAACCAGGCGCTCTGCACCTTCGCGATGGTCGGCCTTCTCCGGAAGGAATTTCCCGGTCTCAAGATCGCCCTGGGCGGAGGACTGGTAAGTTCCTGGATGAAGCGCCCCGGGTGGTGCAACCCTTTCGGGGGGCTTGTGGACCATCTCATCGCCGGGCCGGGGGAAGGGCCGCTCCTCGAACTGCTCGGTGCCGGGGTCGCTCGGGCGAGACGCTGTGCGCCGGACTACCGGGGGCTGCCTCTTTCGGAGTATCTCGCGCCTGGAACCATCCTTCCCTACAGCGCATCAAGCGGCTGTTTCTGGAACAAGTGCTCCTTCTGTCCCGAGCCTGCCGAGGGAAATCCCTATATCCCGGTTCCGGCGCGCGAAGCAGCGTCCGACCTAGAGCGGCTCGTTCGCGAGATGAAGCCTTCGCTCATCCATCTTCTGGACAATTCGATCAGCCCCGCGCTGATGGCGGCTTTCGCTGACGATCCGCCAGGCGCTCCTTGGTACGGCTTCGCCCGGATCGGAAAAGAGCTCTTGGATATCGACTTCTGCCGTGCGCTCAAGGGCTCGGGATGCAGAATGCTGAAGCTCGGGCTGGAATCGGGCGATCAGGGGGTGCTGGACCGGATGGAGAAGGGGATCGATCTCGCAGAGGCATCGGCGGCGCTCAGGAACCTTCATGCGGCCGGTATCGCTGCCTATGTCTATCTGCTCTTCGGGTCGCCTGAGGAGGACGAGGCCGAAGCGAGGAAGACCCTTGCGTTCACGTCCCGGCATGCCGATGCCATCAGCTTCCTTAACCTCGCCGTGTTCAACATGCCGGTCGGCGCCAAGGATGCAGAGAGGTACGGGAACGAACCATTCTATGAGGGCGATCTGTCGCTCTACACGGGCTTTCGCCATCCCCGCGGCTGGGGGCGGAAAGAGGTGCGCAGATTCCTCGACCGCGAGTTCAGGAAGCATCCCGCCATTGCGGCGATCCTGAAGAACGACCCGCCTTATTTCACATCGAACCACGCGGCATTCTTTGCGGGGAGCTGACGTTCTTGCTGTGTACGTATCTGTACCGTAGTCGCTTCCGGACAAGATCCCCCCGCAGCTCTGAGAAAGATGAGGCGTCCGTGGCTGGAAAGAGGTATAGTGCACCGGTCTCCAGAGAAGGGTCATGTGAGCGATGCTGCGATCTTGCCCTCTTCTTGAGGCAATCGTACACTTTAGCGGGGCCGAACGCACGAGAGGCAGGGAGGGATAATGCAGGAAAAATATGCGGCGGGTGAGAACATTGCTTCATGGTGCACGAAATGCAAGCTGCACATCGACCACACGATTGTAGCGATGACCGGCGAAACGGTCGCCAAGGTGAAATGCAGGACCTGCGGGAGCACACACAAGTTCCGGAATCCCGCAGACCCGCCGAAGGTCCGGAAGCAGAGAACAACGCCGAAGGAAAGCGGGAGCGCTGCGTCAGGCGCACGGTGGGAGACCGCTCTCGCAGAGTCGCGGGGTAAGTCGCAGCCTTACACCATGAACGGGAAGTACCGGGTGGGCGACTGTATCGACCATGAACGGTTCGGCAAGGGGGTCGTGGTGAAGCTGTACGCGAACAAGTGTGACGTCCTGTTCCAGGATCGGGAGAGACTGATGGCATCGGGGAACTGACGATCACGACAGGACCATGCATCATGTCCGGCCGCGGGGATGAACGTCTCCGCGGCCATCTCTTTTCTGCCCCTCCGAGCCGCCGTATGTCGCGATATACACCACATGCCGCAAACCGCCTCTTCCCGGCCGCTGCCGCTCGAAGCGGAACCCGGCGGCAGTGAGCCGCTTCTCGAAAGCGGTATCGGGATTCTCCCCCCAGACGGCGAACACTCCTCCGGCCGCGAGAGCTTGTCCCGTCCTTCTCAGCGCCAGGGTTCCGTAAAAGGGATCGTTGACCACATCGGTGCCGCTCCCGGGCCCCTCATAAAGGTCGATGATGATGGCGTCGAAGCGTTGTCCTTCTTCCTGCGCAGCCGATGCAATGACATCCGCCACATCGCCCGTCACGACCGAAACGCGGGGATCATCGACTGCCTTTTTCGTGAGCGCCGCCAAGGGGCCGCGACACCAGCGGAAAACCACCGGGTTCAGCTCGGCAACGACGACCGCGGCCGCCGGCGGCAGAGCGTCAAGCGCTCCTCGGAGGGTCAGCCCCATGCCGAGGCCGCCGATCAGGACCCGGGGACGGGGACGCCCGGCGATCCGCTCGCAGGCCAGCCTTCCCAGCTCGGTCTCCGACCTGCTGGCGCTGCTGTTCATCAGCACGCGGCCGTTGAGCACGATGAGGAAGTCCCGCTCTCCGCGCTGCCGGAGCTCCAGGGCGCCGTCCTTTGTCCCAATTGTCTCAATCGTCCCCCAGGGCTGTGCCATGCGTCGTCCTTTCCTGCAGCGAACGGTCCCTACTCTACACGAGTCCCGGCGGGGACTCAAGCGGAAAGGCCGCGCCATTTGACAAACTGCAAATCGCGTCTATACTTGGGCTATGAGGGCAGGGGGCCGCATGCGCTGGGGCATGATGGGGCAGTAGGCGCAGGGCGGCCACTGCGGACGCTGCAATTTTCAGGTCAGAACCGCCTCGTGTTGCCGGCCGCGACCGGAGGTCCGAGCGATGAACTACGTGGTCCTGCTGGGAAGGGTACTGTTCGCCGCCATCTTCGTGATGGCTGGACCGTCGCATTTTACCGGGAGCACCATCGGCTATGCTGCGAGCAAGGGGGTGCCGCTGGCGCCGCTTGCCGTGCCCTTGTCGGGGATCATCGCTATGGCGGGCGGGTTGAGCATAGCTCTCGGCTATCGGGCGAAGCTCGGCGCATGGCTGATCGTGCTGTTCCTCGTGCCTGTGACGGTCATGGTCCACAACTTCTGGGCAATGGCCGATCCCGCCATGGCGCAGATGAACGAGATTATGTTCCTGAAGAACCTGTCGATGCTGGGCGGGGCTCTCCTGATCGCACACTTTGGATCAGGGCCGCTCAGCCTGGACAGAAGGAAGGGGTAAGGGATGGATTCGCCGGGAGGCCACGATCACACGATCATCGCCATCGTCGTTGCGCTGGCCGTGCTCTTCCAGTTCATCGCGGCGCTCTCCGCTCTTCGTCTGATCCCGCTCACCGGAAAGAAGGCCGCATGGCTCCTCATCGCGGTGGCGATCGCCCTGATGACGGCGCGACGCTTCGAATCGCTCGTGAACCTGCTTGTACCGGGGGTGCACCGTGAGCCCGACGTGTCCTTCGAGGTGACCGGCCTTGTCATCTCGATATTCATGATGGCGGGAATATCGCTCATACGGCCGGTGTTCGAGGAACTGGCCTCTTCCCGGAAGGACCTCGCGACGATGAATGAGGAGCTGTCGAAGCTTTCCGAGGAGCAGAAGACTCTGATCGCCAGGCTCCAGGACGCCCTCGCGAACGTCAAGACGCTCAGGGGGCTGCTGCCGATCTGCGCTTCCTGCAAGAAGGTGCGGGACGACAAAGGCTACTGGCATCAGGTCGAGGTGTACGTGCGCGACCGCTCTGATGCCGAGTTCACGCACGGCATCTGTCCGGAGTGCGCGACGAAATACTTCGCGCGCTATCCCATCCGGAAAGAGAAGGAATAGTCATTCACCCCGTCCGTTCCAGCCCTGCGAAAAACCTTCCGAACTCCTCCCGGTCGTCGGTGATCCTGCACTTCGGGATCGACCGCAGGAACGACCTTCCGTAGTTCTTCGTCATGATGCGCGTATCAAGGACGACCACGGCCCCTTTGTCCGTCTTCGTCCGGATCAGCCTGCCGAAGCCCTGCCGGAAGAGCAGGGTCGCCTGCGGCACCTGGTACTCGTAGAAGGGGTTCTTCAAGCGCTCCATGCGCGCCTCGATGAGCGGCTCGTCGGGCACGGCAAAGGGGAGCTTGGCGATGACGACGCACTGGAGAGCGTCGCCGGGGATGTCGATGCCCTGCCAGAAGGACGCCGTCCCCATGAGCACCGCATGCTTCCGCTCCTTGAACTCCTCCACGAGCCGGTAGGCAGGCATCTCTCCCTGGCAGAGGACCGTGAGGCCGGGTATCGCTGCGCGGACCGTTTCGGCCGACTTCCGGAGCTGGCCGTAGCTCGTGAAGAGCACGAGGGTCCGTCCGCGTGTCACCGCAAGCACGGCCGAGAGCTCGCCGTCGAACCGTTCCTGGAAGCCCGCGGCCTGGGGGTCGTCGAGACCCGGCGCGATGTAGACCAACGCCTGGCTCTCGAAATCGAAGGGGGAGTCGAGCAGAAGCTCCTCCGGCCCGTCCAGGCCGATTCTTCCTTTTATATAATCGAAGGACCCGGCAGCGGAGAGCGTGGCGGACGTGAGCACCGCGCTGTCGATCCTGCCGAAGAGGTGCTCGCGCAGGGTCCCGGCGATCTCGATGGGCGATGCGACAAGGCGGTAACGCTTGTTCTCGCGTTCCGCCCAGTAGACGAAGCCGTCGAGCGACTGCTCGAGGTTGTGGCGGATCGACGACGCCATGCCGCCCGCCCGGCCCGCAAAGACCCTCACTTCCTGCTCTTCCTCGTGGGTCTCGACGATGAGCCGTTGGAGGGCGTCCTTCAGGACGAGAAGCGGTTCGCTCAGGATGTCCGGCACGATGCCGGCCCGCCGGACGCGAAGTACCGGTTCGGCACGGAGCGCGTCGTGAAGGTTCAGGAAGAAGTTCTCGGCGGTCAGCCGAAGGTGATCCACGATGTCCCGGCACGCCT
>JBAIYC010000040.1:0-1893 GCA_037916085.1 Nitrospirota bacterium
GGCGAAGATGGGAGACCAATGGGTGCTCGTGGGCTGCGGTGTCTACCTGGCCGATGCTCCCAAGGCTGTTCCCGCGGAGAAGAAGATGACTGCTCCGGACCTGATGGCGCTTGTCCGGGAAGCAGCGGCAGTCCTGGAGAAGGAGGGAGAAAAAGCGTATCCGGAATTCCGGAAGAGGGGATCCAAGTGGTTCCGTGACGATACTTACTTCTTTGTCTGGTCCATGGACGGGACGAGAGTATTTCATGCCGCGAACCCGTCCGGCGAGGGGCTGAACGTGCGCACCATCAAGGATGTCATTGGACGGCCTTTCGGCAAGATGATCCTCGATGCGGCCTCGAGTCCTGCGCGCGAGGGATGGATCCACTACATGTATCCCGAGCCCGGGGACATCTTCCCGACGTGGAAGTCCACGTTCGTGAAAGGCGTGACCTTTCCTTCGGGCAAACAGTATGCCGTGGGCTGCGGGATCTACAACATGCAGATGGACAAGGCGTTTGTTAAGGACGTGGTCGATCACGCCGCCGCACTGGTGGCAGACCGGGGCAGGGAGGCCTTCGCCCAGCTGCGCGACAAGACCGGTCCCTTTGTCTTCATGGACACCTACGTGTTCGTCGAAAGCCCGGACGGCACCGAGCTGATGAATGCCGATTTCCCGAGCCTGGAAGGGAAAAACCTCATCGGCCTGAAGGACCTGACGGGAAAAGCGGCGGTCAAGGACGAAATCGACGCTGCCATGAAGACCGGCAGCGCATGGGTGGACCTCTACTGGTACAAGCCAGGGCTGAACACCCCGGCGCGGAAGCAGACCTTCGTCCGGAAGGTCCAGTCGGGCCGCGACACCTATATCGTCGGGGCGGGGGTATATATGGAGTGAGAGAAGGAGCATTCAGTGAGCAGTAAGCAGTAGGCAGTAGGCAGGAGACAGGAGATAGTAAGCAGAAGACAGGGATTGCCATCGATGAAGAACAGGGCTGAACAGGAGAAACGGCGACAATAAACTGCATGGATGCATAAGCCCCTGCAGCATCCTTTCAGCGGATTAGTCAGCATCGGGCCCGAGGCCTTCCGTCAATTGCTGGACGCACTCCAGAAGCGACTCGCCGTCCCGTGAGTGACGGTCCCTCCCGGTTCTGTTTCAACGGGGGCTCTACTTGCTGGAAGGATCGAGGGGAGTTCGCGATCCCCTGTTCAGGCGTCCCGTCCTGTTTTTGGAGGATTCGAACATGGGAAAAGCGCTTCGATTTATCATTGTCCCGAAAGTCTCGCATCCCTGGTTCGATGAGGTACATAAAGGCGCCCGCGCCCAGGCCGAAATCCTAAGCCAAGAGCTTGGAGTCGAGATTACGGTCGACTATATGCCGCCATCGACTGCCGATGCCGCCGAGCAGAACGCGGTCCTGGAAAAGGCCGCCCAGAGCCGGCCAAGCGGCATTGCTGTTGATCCCGTTGACACGGTAGACCGTATGACGGCGATCACCTGCATCAGGGACCAGGGGATTCCGGTGGTCCTCTTCGACTCGCCATCGCCGGATGCAGGCATCTCCAGCGTGGGCAACAACTTTGCCCGGCAGGGGATCATTGCGGCCGAGCGCCTCGCCAAGCTGATCGGATACGCCGGCAAGGTGGCTGTGATGCAGGGATATCCCACGGCGCCAAACCACAAGGAACGATATGAAGCCCAGATGGCTGTCTTGGGGAAGTACCCCGGGATCACCGTTGTAGACGGCGGCAGAGACAATGACGACATCGAGACTGCCCGCCGGCAGGCATCGGCGGTTATCGAATCCCATCCCGATCTCAGCGGGTACCTGTGCTGCGATGCGTCCGGTCCGATCGGCATCGCAACCGCGATCAAAGAGTCCGGGAAGGCCGGCAAGATAAAAGTCGTCA
>JBAIYC010000041.1:0-23316 GCA_037916085.1 Nitrospirota bacterium
GACATTCGTGTTCAGGGTTTGGATTTTAACCGTGTTGATCCGTTGCTTAGCTGATTCTGTCTGTGTTCATCTGTGTTGATCTGTGGTTGCATGCGAGGTTTTCATGAAACTCACCCAATCCATTGACATCAAACACCTCACCCGGGTCGAAGGCCACGGGAACATCAGGATATCGATCAGGGACGGCAAGGTCGAGGAAGCGGCGTGGCAGGTCGTTGAGACTCCGCGGTTCTTCGAGGCCATGCTGGTCGGGAAGAAGTGGGAGAACGCGCCTTGGATCTGCGGCAGGATCTGCGGCATCTGCTCCATCGGCCACACCCTCGCCAGCATCAGGGCCGTGGAGAACGCCTTCTGCATCGTTCCCGCGGAGCAAACACTGAAGCTGCGCCTGCTGCTCAAGCACATGGAGACGCTTCAGAGCCATATCCTGCATCTCTACTTTCTGGCAGCACCGGACTTCCTTGGCGTCGGGAGCGTCTTCCCGCTCATCGACTCACACCCCGATGTGGTGAAGCGCGCAGCAGGCCTCAAGCTTCTCGCCAACGACCTCTGCGACTCCGTGGGGGGAAGGCGCATGCATCCCACGAGGACCGTGGTCGGCGGGTTCACGATGCTTCCGGGCAAGGTGGAGCTCGCGGCGTTCAAGACCCGGCTTGCCGCGGCGGCGGATGATCTTGCCCGGACGGCGGCGCTCTTCCGGCAGTTCAGCATCCCCGATTTCCAGCGGGAGACCGAGTTCGTCTCGCTCAAGGGCGACGGCAACTATCCCTTCATCGGCGGAGACCTTGTATCGACCGACGGCGTCGTGAAGCTTGAGAAAGAATATCGGGCGATGACGAACGAATATCTGGTAGAATGGTCCACCTCGAAATTAAGCAGGCTCTCAAGGAATTCCTTTGCAGTCGGCGCCTTGGCGCGGCTGAACAACAACTTCCAATTCCTCCATCCTGCCGCGAAGGAACTGTCCCTCTCCTTCGGGCTCGAGCCGGTGAACCACAACCCCTTCATGAACAACATCGCCCAGCTCGTGGAATGCGTGCATGTGGTCCGGGAGTCGATCGACCTGATCGAAGGGCTGCTCGCACTGGAATGGCAGGAGCCGAGACAGAAGGTAATGCCGAAAGCGGGCGTCGGCGTGGGGGCAGTCGAGGTACCGCGGGGCATCCTCTATCACTGCTACGAGTTCGACAAGGACGGAAGGATCGTGAAGAGCGACTGCGTCATCCCCACGAGCCAGAACCATGCCAACATCCAGCATGATCTCACGGCGCTGGCGGAACAGTACGCGAGGGAAGGAACGAAGGACCGGGACATCGAGCTATTGGCTCAGATGCTCGTCCGGTCCTATGATCCGTGCATATCCTGCTCGGTGCATTGAGAACGAAAAAGCGGAGCATGTCGCCATGCTCCGCTTTTCTTGCTTTGGTTCTCGCTCGTATCCGTGTTAATCCGTGGCCGAGAGGTCCTTTTCTTTCTAATCCCCCTCGAACTCCGTGAGCGCGAACACCTTGTACCCCTTCTCCTTCAGCCTCTTCTTCCCGCCAACGTCCGGCAAGTCAACGATGAAGGCCATCTCAACGACTGTAGCGCCGAGCTTCTCGATGAGCGCCGCCGAGGCGAGCGCCGTGCCGCCCGTGGCCAGCAGGTCGTCGATCAGGAGCACCCGGTCGCCCTTCTTGATGGCGTCCTTGTGGATCTCGATCTTGTCCGTGCCGTACTCGAGCTGGTACTCCTGAGACACGACCTCCGCCGGCAGTTTCCCTTTCTTCCGGATCGGCACGAAGCCTTTCCCCAGCGTGTAGGACAAGGCACCTCCGATGATGAACCCGCGAGACTCGATGCCGACGATGACATTGAAGTCATATTTCCCGTTGATGTAGCGCTGGGTCAGACTGTCGATCACCAGCCGGAACCCTACCGGATCCTTGATGAGCGTCGTGATGTCGCGGAACATGATGCCCTTCTTCGGATAGTCGGGCACGGTGCGGATCTTCGACTTAATGGTCATACTTACTCCTTGAACAAATTGAGATCCCTTTGACACGGATAATGGCGGATAAAAATCCTACGAAGAATCATGAATCTTCATAGCCTCTATCAGTGGAGATCAGCGTCAAGAATTTCCTAGTCTTTCCTTTTCTCTTCGCCGTGCTCCTTCACGCCCATCTCGTAGAGGTCCCCGCCGTAGACATCGTTCACGACGAAAACCGGAAAGTCCTGCACTTCGAGCCGCATGACCGCTTCCGTCCCGAGCTCGGGATAGGCGATCACCTCGGCCTTCTTGATGGCCTTCGAGATGAGGGCGCCGGCGCCTCCGATGGCTGCGAAATAGACGGCTTTGTGCTTCCTGATGGCATCCTTCACTTCGTCTCCCCTCGGGCCCTTGCCGATCATTCCCTTGAGCCCGAGCTCCAGGAGATAGGGCGTGTACTTGTCCATGCGGTAGCTCGTGGTCGGGCCGGCAGAGCCGATCGCCCGTCCCGGCGGCGCGGGCGTGGGGCCAGTGTAGTAGAGAACCTGCCCGGAGAGCTCGAAGGGCAACGGTTCGCCTTTCTTATGCCCCTCGACCATGGCCCTGTGCGCCATATCGCGGCCCGTATAGATCGCGCCAGTGATCAGCACGTGGTCGCCGGCCCTGAGCTTCGTCACGACCGCATCGGTCAGGGGAAGAGTTATCCTTATTGGATCAGCCATAGTATCGGGTTATTGAGTCATCAGTGGTTATGCGATTAAGGAACGGCTTCCCTTATGTGCTCATTGCGCCGTCACATGTCTATCAGAGAACGATCGTCTTGTGCCGTGCCGCGTGGCAGTTGATGTTCACCGCCACCGGAAGCGACGCGATGTGGCACGGGAAGCTCTCCACATGCACCGCCATGGCGGTGACCTTGCCGCCAAGCCCCTCCGGGCCGATGCCGAGGCGGTTCACGGCCTTCAGCAGGTCCTCTTCGATCCGTGCAAGTTCCAGCGTCGGATTGGGGCTCCCCACATGCCTGAGCAGCGACTTCTTCGCAAGGAGCGCCGCCTTCTCGAAACTCCCACCGATGCCCACGCCCACCACGATCGGAGGGCAAGGATTGGCTCCCGCCTTCCTGACGCACTCGAGGACGAAAGCCTTGATGCCTTCCACCCCCTCGGTCGGCCGCAGCATGCGGATGGCGCTCATGTTCTCACTGCCCGCGCCCTTCGGCATGAAGGAGATCCTGAGCTTGTCGCCCGGCACGACCTCGGTGTAGATGATGGCCGGCGTATTGTCGCCGGTGTTCTTTCGCGTCAGCGGATCGACAACCGACTTCCGCAGGTACCCTTCCTTATAGCCCTTCCGCACGCCATCGTTGATCGCGTCGGACAGGAAGCCGTTCTTGATCCGAAGGTCCTGGCCAACGTCGATGAAGAACACGGCGATGCCCGTGTCCTGGCAGATCGGGATATGCTCCTCCCGGGCAATGCGGGCGTTCTCCTGCAGGAGGCCGATGATCTCCTTCGCGCCGGATGCGGTCTCGGTCTCCCGCGCGCGCTCGAAGGCCGTCTCCACATCCTCGGTCAGTTCGCAGGCCGCTTCGATGCAGATCCGCGCGACGTTATCCCGGATCTCCTCTACATGAATTTCGCGCATCCCGCCTTCACCGCCTCCACGGACCGCATGAACGCAGCCTTTTCCTCGGCGTTGAACTTCACTTCGACCACCTGTTCGACCCCCTTCGCCCCGAGCTTCACCGGTACGCCGGCAAACACGCCCTTCACGCCGTACTCGCCGTCGAGCAGCACCGAGCACGGAAGGATCTTCATCTTGTTGAGAAGGATCGACTCCATCATCTCGAGCGTCGCGACCGAGGGAGCATAATAGGCGCTTCCCGTCTTGAGCAGCGCAACGATCTCGGCGCCGCCGTTCCGCGTCCGTTCGACGAGTGCATTGATCCGTTCGGCGCTCATCAGCTCGGTGATCGGGATGCCAGCGACTGACGAATACCGCGGCAGCGGCACCATGCTGTCTCCGTGGCCGCCCATGACAAAGGCATTGATGTTCTCCACCGACACGGCAAGCTCCAGAGCGATAAAGGCACGGAAGCGGGCCGAATCCAGGACGCCGCCCATGCCGATCACCCGCTCGCGAGGGAAGCCGCTGGCCTTCATTGCCACATAGGCCATCACGTCCATGGGGTTCGTCACGACGATCATGACCGCCTGCGGTGACCGCTTCGCCGTCTCGGCGGCCACGTGCTTGACGATTTCGCCGTTCGCCGCCAGCAGATCGTCGCGGCTCATGCCGGGCTTTCTGGCCAGCCCCGCCGTGATCACGACGATGTCGGACCCCTTTGTGTCGTCATAGTCGTTCGTCCCGGTAACGCAGGTATCGTACCCGAGCACCGGCCCGGCCTCCAGGAGATCGAGCGCCTTGCCCTGCGGCACGCCTTCCACCACGTCGACCAGCACCACGTCCACGTGGTCCCGCTCAGTGATCCGCTGCGCCAGCGTCGCGCCCACATGTCCCGCTCCTACTACCGTAACCTTCTTCCGCACGCTAAAGCCCTCCTGAAGTTCGCTCGTGATGAGAGATGAAGATATGAGGAAACGGCCCGCCATCCTAAATCACTCAATCATGGTTTTCTGTTATAATTTCGTGATCTTGATCTTGTCGATCTTCCTGCCGTCCAGCTCCAGCACCTCGAACTTGAGGTCCCGGTACCGGAGCTGCTCTCCCACCCGCGGCATCCTTCCGAAGAGGCCGAACAGGAACCCCCCGATGGTGTTGAAATCCTTCGTCTGGATGTTCGCGCCGAGGAGTTCATTCACTTCGTCGATCTCCGACAGGCCGGATACCACGACATTCTTTTCGTCAACCACCTCCACGTCGCGCTCGCCAGTCTCGAGCTCGTCGTGAATGCTACCCACGATCTCTTCGATGAGGTCCTCCAGGGTCACGAGGCCGGCCGTTCCTCCGAACTCGTCGATCACAATGGCGATCTGGAACTTGTCGCGCTGCATCTCCGAGAGGAGCTCGCTCACGCGCTTGTTCTCCGGGATGAAGTAGGCCTGGCGGACGAACGATGCGACGGGATCCTCCCGCTTGACATCGCCCTCGGCCATCGCGATCAGGATGTCCTTGATGTAGATGATGCCGGTCACCGTATCGACCGTCTCCTCGATCACGGGGTAGCGCGAATACCCGAACTCCGATACGAGGGCCAGCACGCCCTGAACCGTCGCCGTGGCGGGCACGCTCACGATCTCGGTCCTCGGCCGCATGGCTTCCGACGCCAGAGTATCGCCGAACTCGAAGACCTTGTGCAGGAGTTCCTTCTCTTCCTCCTTGAGCGCGCCTTCCTCTCCGCCCAGCGCGATCATTGCCTTGATGTCCTCCTCGGTCACAACGGCAGTGCAGGACAGCGCCCGGGAAGACCGCGGGCCGGCGGCAAGGTCGGCGGCTTTCGTCACGATCCCTGCAAGAGGTGCAATCAACCTCATGAGGAACTGCATGGGATAGGCGACAGCAAGTATTATGCCGTCGGGGTTGCGCGAAGCGATGCCTTTCGGAGCGAGTTTTGCGAACAGAACAATGACCAGGCTCATCAGCACGGCGGTCCCGGCAGCCGTCAACATCCCCGCGCCGAAGAGCTCGGCAGCCACCAGCGTGCAAAGGACCACGGCCAGCGCGAGGAGCAGGTTCTCCACCAGCAAAAGAACTCCGTGAAGACGATCCCGCTCGACAGCAAGGGTGAGAGCCGCTTCAGCCCGTCCGTTGCCCTCGTCCGCCAGACGTCGCAGGTTCGCCTTGTTCGCGAAAAGCAAGGCCGTCTCGGACGCAGCGGAGAATGCTGCCGCCAGGATGCAGAGAGAGGCTGCCGCGAGAAGCAGCCACGATCCGGAAAGAGCTGTAAGGATGGAATCCATATGTTCGGCACGGGCCGTGAATCATGCCGTCGGGCTGTGTTTGCAGTGAACGGTCACTCGGCACGTTTCCCGCTCTGAGCCAGGGTCCGGCCAGTTCTTCGTCGCTTTCTTTCAGAACTTCTCGCCGGTCACCCGGATCACCTCGTCGAAGGTGGTCTCGCCGGCCAGCATCTTCCGCACCGCCGCGTCGCGCAGTGGTACCATGCCGTCGGCCATGGCGGTGCGCTTGATGAGCTCGGCGTCGCACTTCTCGGTGATGAGCTGCCGCACCTTTTCGTTGACCTCCAGTACCTCGTAGATGCCCGTGCGGCCGAGATATCCCGTCCCGCGGCACTGGGAGCACCCCTCGCCGTACTTTACAATCACCGGTCTGCGCCCGCCGGCAGAGACGCCGACGGACTCGGCCTCCTCGGGCAGGAGTTCGTAGCTGTGCTCGCAGTGCCTGCAGATCCGTCGAACGAGACGCTGCGCCATGACGCCGACGAGCGTGGAACCGATGAGGTAGGCAGGAAGGCCCAGGTCCAGAAGACGCGTGATGGAGCTGGCTGCGTCGTTCGTATGCAGCGTCGAAAAGACCAGATGGCCCGTCAAGGCTGCCTGGACGGCATTCTCCGCGGTCTCGAGGTCGCGGATCTCGCCTACCATGATGATGTCCGGGTCCTGGCGGAGCACCGTGCGCAGTGTGCTGCCGAAGGTCACGCCGATCTGCGGCTGGATTCCCACCTGGTTGAACCGGTCATGGACCATTTCGATGGGGTCCTCGATGGTGATCACGTTCACTTCCGGCGTCGAAATGGTCTTGAGCGCGGAGTAGAGCGTCGTGGTCTTGCCGCTGCCCGTGGGACCGGTAACGAGGACGATACCGTGAGGACGGGTGATGAAGGAACGGAAGAGCTCGTATTCGCGCGGTGCGAAGCCCAGTTCCTCCAGGTCCTGCAGGATGATGTCGGGATCGAAGATCCGGAGGACCACCTTCTCGCCGAATGCCACCGGCATGGTCGAGACGCGGAACTCGACCTCGCGGCCCTTGTACTCTGTCTTGATGCGTCCGTCCTGCGGCCTGCGTTTCTCGGCGATGTCCATGCGCGAGAGCATCTTGATGCGCGAGACGAACGCAGGATGCACCTGTTTCGGGACCTTGTGGATGCCGTGAAGCATGCCGTCGATGCGAAGACGGACCTCGGCATGATCTCGTTTCGGCTCGATGTGGATGTCGCTGGCCCGCTGGTCGAAGGCGTAGCGGAACAGGAACTCCACGGCGTTCACAATATGCTTGTCCGTGGCCTCGATCTCGGACACGGCCTTCATCTTGACAAACTGCTCCAGGTTCCCCAGCTCGACCTCGGCAGTCATCTCCTTGGCAGCAGCGCTCACTGAGGAGCGGAAGCCGTAGAACTCGGTGATGATCTTCGCGATGTCGCTCTTCGGCGAGAGGACCCGGCTGACCTTGTACCCCATCCTGCAGATGTTCTCTTCAACGTCGAGGTTGAAAGGGTCCGCCACAGCGACGGTCAAGCGGTTCTCCTCGCGGCTGATAGGAACAGCGCAGTTCCTTCGGGCAAAGGCCCGCGGAAGGATCTGGGTGATCACCTCGGCGTTCAGTTTGAGCGGGTCGATCTTCTTGAAGGGCAGGCCGACATGGGCGGCGACGATCTCCGTGATCAGGTCCTCGGTCAGGACCTTCCCGGGCGCATCGGCGGCAGTCAGACCAAGGGACGCCGCCACCTCGATGGCCGAAACCTCGTCCTCCAGGTACACCCGTCCGCGGTGCGCCGATTCACCACGGGTCTTCAGGATCTGCATCCTCTGGTGGTCCTGTTTCAGCCTGATCTCGCGCGCCTGCTCGGGCGTGATCGCCCCTTTCTTGAGCAGGATCTCGCAGAGGATATCGGTCGTCAGTGTGTTCATGGTCTTCAACGTGCGCGGGAGGACGACATCGCATGCCGTCGGTCGTCCCCTTACTAAAAAAGGCCCCCGGAAGGGGGCCTTGAACTGATCCTGACCGTGAGCTGCCGGCGGGTGTCTATTTCTTTGCCGGTTTCGCGGGCGCCGGAGCCGGTGTCGGAGCAGGTGCCGGAGCGGGCGCGGGCGCCGGAGCGGGCGGTGTCACCACCGGTGCCGGAGCGGGCTTTGGAGGCTCAGTCTTCTTCTCGCAACCGATGAAGACAAATGCCGCAATAATGACCAATGAAAGCATGACAGCGAAGAGCTTCTTCAAGGACATTCACCTCCTTTCCGTCCTGTCGTGGCGGTCCAGGGTCAAAGACAACGGTCCCTGCCGAACTTCCACGGCAGGGACCGGAACGCGTGCTTTGCTACATGATCCTCGTTGCTACCGAGCGGGTTACGGTCAGTTCCTTCACCTTCTGCCCCCAGGCCTCGGAGATCTGTACCTGCTGCTCCTCGCTGAGGCGCAGCCGGAAGACCCGAAGCTTGTTCAATGACCGTTTGGTGAGAAAGATCTCGGTAAGCTCAAATCCGATCTGTTTCTTGATCTCTGCGCTCTGTTGCGGGGTAAGCGTCAGCTTCAGTGCATCATCGGCCATCAGGGTGCGCCCTCCATGGTCAGAATTATAGGAGCTTTGTGGCCGGAATTCAAGCCCTTTTTTCCTTCTTTTCCTGTCCGGCATTCACGACGATCACCTTTTCGACCCAAGGAAAGGCAGCTGTCAGCTCTTTCTGCAAGCCCTCGACCAGGGCTATCCGGGTGACATGTCACCGCCAGCAGAACCCCGACGGAGCGATCTTGACCGTTCCGCCCTCGATGCCCGCCAGCGTAACATCGCCCATGCGGGACTTGAACCGCTCGGCCTTGTTCGCGATGATCGTCCTGATCTTGTCGATGTCCTGGTCCTGCATATCCGCTCCCCGCCCTGGATGAAGGAATTCCAGCATGCCCCGCGCATTGCCATGCGCTATCGCATTTGTGTTCGTTTGTTTTTCCCAGAACCATTTCTTCGCAATTTGGAGCAAATCCAGTGCCTCACTGAAACGCTTCCGCCTGCTGAAAATCTCGCCGGGCATTTACCAGCTGCCCCGTCAAACGGTACGCCGTGCCCCTGTTCCGGAAGAAGTCCGGATTCATGGAATTCAGCGCGATTGCCCTAGTGAAGTCCCCGATGGCCTCCGGGAGAAGGCCCAACTCAGCAAAGGCGACACCGCGATCATTAAACGCGTACGCATTATCCGGTGCGAGCCGAATCGATTCACTGAAATCCGCAAGCGCTTGCCGGAATTCCTTCCGGTCCAGGAGTGCATTGCCGCGCTGAAGGTAAGCTTTTGCCGCATTAGGCTTGTACCTGATGACTTGCGACCACAGTTCGACACTATCGTGCCAAACGCGAATCTGCAATATCGTAAGTAGCATCAATAAGGCAACAAATACCATCCCCACGGCCGCTGCTATGCCAACCATATTGTTCCTTTTCGGGGATAGGCTTATGCGGGCGACGAGGGAAGAGGCACCATACCCAACGCATCCAAATACTGCGAGACTCGGAAGATAGAGGAATCGGTCTGCCATCGCCTGTTCACCAGCCTCCACAAGGCCCAGGACCGGAGCCAGCATGACGACGAACATAGCCCAAAGGGCAAACCAGAGCCGCTGCTGTTTCCATGCCGCCCAAAGAGACAGCACCATAATGCAGACCACAACAAGCAGGGAACCGATGAAAGGCGCAGAAAAACATTCCACCGATCTCGGACGTTGATAGAACGGCAATAATGGGTAGGGATAGACAAGATTCCCGAGATACCGTACTAGCGATTCCAACGCAATCATCAGCCTAAGTCCGAGCGGATCAACAAATACTATCGCGTTAGCAGCCCGGGCCGCCAGAACAGCAAGCATCCCCGTACCGAGTGCAAGCAGCACGAAAGGGATCTTTTCCGCCAATAGCCCTCTCCACACCCTCTTTCCATCTATGCGCCGGAGCGGATACCAGTCGATGATCAGCAGGACGAACGGCAACGTAACCGCCATCGGCTTGCTCATCAGTGAGAGCACGAAGAAGAAAAGGGCAAAGAGATAGTCCTTATGGAAAATCCGCGCTGTAAAGGAAACCCCGGTTGCCCCGGCGCGCCCTGCGTAACGAAGATAGAAGAGTACGCTCAAAAGATAGAACGCGGCGTACTGGACATCCTTCCGTTCGGCGATCCAAGCAACCGATTCAACATGGATAGGATGAATGGCAAACAACAACCCGACGACGGCCGCTCCGGTCACCGTCCTGAGCTCATCCTGCGCTCGGCCGGCACGTTCCCTGCCGACCCTGGCCAGACGCGCCACAAGAAGGACCACCAGATAGGTGTTCAGACCATGAAGAAGGACATTGCCCAAGTGATGGCCCCGCGGATCGAGGCCCCAGAGGGCGTAGTCAATGGCGTGAGAGACAAACGTGAGCGGATGCCAATTGGGAATCCGAGCGTGGAACTTCAAGAACGATTCGCGAAGAAGCTCACCGTCAAGCGAGCGAATGAAGGGATTCTCTTGCACATAGCAGTTATCATCCCATGCGACGAATCCGTTCTGCAGCACAGGCATGAAGAGGAGAATGGCAACTGCAGCGGAGGCAAGAGCCACCTTATGAGCCATCCCCCGGGGCCGCACTAGAGAAACATCCCGCCTCACATCATGCCCATGAACAGGGTCTTCATGTGCTCCGCGAGAGTGCCCGACATCTGAAATCCTCCGCTGAGCAGTGTGGTCGGATACCGGTGAAGAGCCCCTACCATCCATAGCGTCACGTCTCCATCACCAGTCTCTTAGCGACACGTTCGGCCGCCTCCTCAACCTTCACCTTCTCGACGGCCCCGGTCTTCCGTTCCTTGAGCTCCACGAGCCCTTCTTTCAGGTTCTTCTCGCCGATGATGACGCGCCAGGGGATGCCGAGGAGGTCCGCATCCTTGAACTTGACGCCTGCCCGCTCGTCGCGGTCGTCCATCAGCACCTCGAACCCCTTCTCCTCCAGCGCGGTGTGCATCTCCTCGGCAACGTCCATCGAGCGCCGGTCCTTCACGTTCACGGGAATGATCAGTATCTGATACGGCGCGATGGCGAGCGGCCATATGATGCCGTTCTCGTCATTGCCCTGCTCGATGGCCGCGGCGGCAATCCGCGCTGGCCCGATGCCGTAGCTGCCCATGACGATAGGTTTCTCGTTCCCCTCTTCATCGAGATAGTTCGCCTTGAGCGGCGCAGAGTACTTGGTGCCGAGCTTGAAGATATTTCCGACCTCGATGACCCGCTCGACCCGGAGAGGCTTGCCGCATTGAACGCAGGCGTCACCAGCGGCGGCAGTGTGGATGTCGGCGAACTCGGCGTCATGGAAATGCGCCGCCGTCACGCCCTTCACGTGAAAACCTTCCTTGTTCGCACCGGAAATGTAGCTTCCCTGCTTCAGGACCGGATCGGCGATCTTCCGGACCGTGTGCCCCATAGGACCGATGAATCCCGCGGGGACGCCGAGAGCAGCCTTCACCTCGTCCTTCTGCGCCGGGCGATGGGCGCCGATGACCTTCGCCAGCTTCTTCTCATGGAGCGTCTGGTCACCGCGGACCAGGGCAAGCACCGGGCCGCCCTCGGCCACGACAAGGATGGATTTCAGCAGCCTGTCGGGAGCAACCTTCAGGAAGCGCGTCACCTCCTCAATGGTCCTGCGTTCCGGCGTAGCAATCTCCTCGAAGGCATCGTTCGTCGCAGCTGACGGCTTCGGCACGGACAGTGCAAGCTCGGTGTTTGCAGCATACCCGCAGGAATCGCAGAGCGCCACATCGTCCTCGCCGGCAGCGGATGGCGCCATGTACTCGTGGGCCATGGAACCGCCCATCATGCCGGTGTCGCTCTGGACCACGTAGAACTTCACTCCACAGCGGCTATAGATCTTCTTGTACGCTTCCAGGTGGAGCTGATAGGACCGATCCAGCCCGGCCTCATCGGCGTCGAAGCTGTAGGAGTCCTTCATGGTGAACTCCCGCGTCCGGAGAACGCCGCTTTTCGGCCGGGCTTCGTCCCTGAGCTTTGTCTGCACCTGGTACCAGATCTGGGGGAGTTCGCGGTAGGACCGGATATCGTGTGCCGCGAGCCACGTCATCGTCTCCTCATGCGTCATGGCGAGGCACATGTCGCGACCGCCCCTGTCCTTCAAGCGGAACATTTCATCGCCGATGGCGTCCCATCGCCCCGTCTGCTGCCAGACTTCCGCCGGGTTCAGCACCGGCATGGTCACTTCCTGACCGCCGATTGCGCTCATCTCCTCGCGGATGATGCGGTTGATCTTCTCCATCACCCGGATGCCAAGAGGTAGATAGATGTAGAGGCCCGCCGCGAGCTGCCGCACGTAACCGGCCCGCACCATGAGCTTGTGCGACACCGCCTCGGCGTCCGACGGAGCCTCCTTCAATGTCGGTATGAACATTCTGCTGTAACGCATTCTTCCTCCAGGATTCAGGGAGCGGCAAGGGTCAGGAGCAGGGTCCCGTCACGAATTACGCACAGGATGCGAATGGTAAGAACCCTCAGCTTCACTTCGTGAGATTCGTCGATTCGTGACATTCGTGTTCAAATCAGCTCTCTCGCTTCTTGCTCCTTTCTTTCACAATCGCTTCCACTTCAGCCACCAACACATCCGCCAGTTCCTTCTCATCGAACTTCTTCACGATCTCCCCGTGCTTGAACAGAAGTCCCGTGCCTTTGCCCCCGGCGATGCCGATGTCCGCCTCTCTGGCCTCGCCCGGCCCGTTTACTACGCAGCCCATGACCGCCACGGTGAGCGGCTCGGTGATGTGGCCGAGTCGTTTCTCCACCGTTCCCGCGAGTCCGATGATGTCGATCTCGGTCCTGCCGCAGGTCGGACAGGAGATGATGTTCACTCCGCGCTGACGAATCTTGAGGGACTTGAGTATCCCGTAGGCGACGCGCACTTCCTCGACCGGATCGGCAGTGAGAGAAACCCTCATCGTATCGCCGATTCCCTCGGCGAGAAGGATGCCCAGCCCCACGCTCGACTTGATCGTGCCGGACAGCAGCGTGCCTGCCTCAGAGATGCCGATGTGCACCGGATAGTCTGACCTCTTCGAGAAAAGCCGGTATGCCTCGACCGTGGTCAGAACATCGGATGCCTTGAGCGAGACCTTGATCTCGCGGAAATCGAGGTCTTCCAGGATGCGGATGTGGCCGAAAGCGCTCTCCACGATCGCTTCCGGCGTCGGATGGCCGTATTTCTCGAGGAGAGACTTTTCCAGCGACCCCGCATTCACGCCGATTCGGACGGGAATGCCCTTGTCCTTGCAGGCCCGGACAACCTCGTTCACCTTTTCCCTGCCTCCGATGTTCCCGGGATTGATGCGGAGCCCATCCACACCCTGCTTCACCGCCTCAAGCGCAAGGGTGTGGCTGAAGTGGATGTCCGCGATGAGCGGCATTGTGGTCCCCCTGCGGATCCTCCCGAGCGCTTTCGCTGCCTCCTCGTCCGGCACTGCCAGACGCACGATCTCGCATCCGGCCGACTCGAGCCGCCTTATCTGGCCGAGCGTCGCCTCGACGTCCCGCGTGTCGGTGTTGCACATGGACTGCACCGCGACCGGTGCGCCCCAGCCGATCTTCACGGAGCCCACGGCAATCTGGCGGGTCTTCTTTCGGGGAATGGGATGCATCGTTCACATGAGCTTGTCAGCGTGCAAGCTTGCAAGCTAACAGGCCTACCTGTTGAAGAACAGCCTCATCACATCGTTGTACGATACCACGATGATGAGCGTGATGAGCAGCGCCGCGCCGACCGCCTGCGAGATCTCCATCACGCGCCTGCTGAGCGGCTTCTTCCGCAGCGCCTCGATGATCAGGAACAGCAGCATGCCGCCGTCCAGCACCGGGATGGGCAGAAGGTTCAGCATGCCGAGCGAGAGGCTGATCGTCGCCATGAGCGCGATGAAGGCCGACAGACCGGCAGCGGCCGCCTGGCCGGACATCTGGGCGATCATGACCGGTCCGCCCAGCGTCTTGATCGACAACTGGAGGGTGACGAGCTTCTGGAGCGTGATGAACGTCAGGTCCGCGACCTCGATCGTCCGCTGGAAGCCGAGTCGGACCGACTCCACAAGACCGTACTTCTTGAAGACCAGATGGATGAAGGGTTCGACGCCGACAACGTATCGACCGCCGTCCTTGACCGGCGTGATGACCTGCTCCAACCGCTTTCCGTCGCGCTCGATCAGGAACTTCAGACCCTTCCCCCCGCTGTCCCGCACCAGGCTGGAGAACTGGTTCCAGTGGTAGATCGTTACGCCGTCCACTGCGAGGATCTTATCATGCACCGTGAGCCCGGCCTTTTCGGCAGGCAGGCCAGGACGGAGCCTGCCGATCTCGGCGGGCAGGTCGGGGACAAGCCCTGCCGTCCCGATCTTGAGCTCCGTGGCGGCCTCGGGCCGAAGGGTGAGTTCCTTCCTCTCCCCGCCCCGGTCGAGCACTACCGTCACGTTCGTGTCGGGGTTCACAGCGATGAGCGACTGCGCCATGGTCCAGTCGCTTATCTCCCGGCCGTTGATCTCCCGGATCACGTCGCCCGCCTGGAACCCTGCCTTCTCTGCCGGCGATCCCTTGTCCACGTAGCCGACCCGGGCCGGGCCCTCGGCATAGGTGCCGACCAGGTAGACCAGCGGCATCAGCAGGAATGCGACAAGGATGTTCGTGAGGGAGCCCGCTGCGGCGATCTTCGCCCGTTGCCACACGGTCTTGGACTGGAACTCGTCCGGCGCGCCCGTCGGTTCCTCGTCCGGGTTTTCCCCTGCCATCTTGACGTAGCCGCCGAGCGGAAGCGCCGAGATGACGTACTCCGTGTCGCCCTTCTTCACGCTCATGCCGGGAATGGTGGGCCCCATGCCAAGCGAGAACTTCTCGACGCGCACGCCGGCGCGCTTCGCCATGATGAAGTGGCCGAACTCGTGAACGAACACGAGGATGCCGATGACGATGAGGAAATAGATCAATGTCATTGATTACCCCTTTTCAATCACAGATGGAAACCACGTCCAGGACAACAACAGTTTTGATCGGATGAACGCGGATTGGCACAGGCACCCCTGGATTCCCGCTTTCGCGGGAATGACGGTCTCTATTCCGCGTTCCGAATTGTCTCAGAACCTCATGCCTCACGTTTCATGGTTGTTATGATCTTCTCCGCTTCCTGCCTCGCCCAGAGGTCCGCCCTGAGCGCCTCGTCGACACTCCTGAAATGCACCGGTCTGTGCGCATCCATGGTCCGCCTGATGATCGTTGCGATATCGCCGTAGCCGATCTTCTCGTCGAGGAAATACTTCACTGCCACCTCATTAGCCGCCGAGAGGACCGCCGGCATGCTGCCGCCGGCCCGGAGCGCGTCATAGGCGAAGCCGAGGCAGGGGAAGAGCTCGCGGTCCGGCTCCTTGAACGTGAGCGTCGCGATCGATGCGAGGTCGAGCCCGGGCGAGACGTCAGGCAGCCGGTGGGGAAAGGAAAGGGCGTAGGCGATCGGACCTTTCATGTCCGGCATCCCCATCTGGGCGATCACGGACCCGTCCTGGAACTCGACCAGCGAGTGGACGATGCTCTGGGGATGGACCAGCACGCTGATCTGCTCAGGACGCATGTCAAAGAGCCAGCGCGCCTCGATCACTTCAAGTCCCTTGTTCATGAGCGTCGCCGAATCGATGGTGATCTTCCTGCCCATGCTCCAGTTCGGATGCTTGAGCGCCTGCGAAAGCGTGACCTTTTCCAGTTCCTGCTTCGAATGGTCCCGGAAGGGGCCGCCCGATGCGGTCAGGATCAGACGCCTCACGTCCCTTCGCTCGCCCGCGTGCAGGCACTGGAAGATGGCGCTGTGTTCGCTGTCCACCGGAAAAAGCCTGACGTTCCGGCCGCGGCACTCCTCGAGAACGAGTTCGCCGGCGGTGACCAGGACCTCCTTGTTCGCCAGGGCGATGTCCTTGCCCGCCTGGATGGCAGCCATGGTCGGCATGAGCCCCGCGGTCCCGACGATCGACGAGACGGTGATGTCCGCCTCCTCCGCCGCAGCAACCTGGATCATTCCCTCAACGCCTGAAAAGATCCTGACGGGGAGGTCCCTGCAGCGCTTCCGCAGGTCTTCCGCAGCCGCGTCGCCCGCGATCGCGGCGACCGACGGCCGGAAGCGACGGATCTGCGTCTCGAGCAGACCGCTGTTGTTCCCTCCGGCCAGGGCAACCACCCGGAACTGGTCGGGAAACCTCTCCGCCACCGCGAGGGTGGAAGTGCCGATGGAGCCCGTGGAGCCGAGGATGGAGATGTTCTTTCGCATACCTACAAGCAGAAAAACATTCTTGACGCTGATTTACACTGTGAACGGCCAAGAAGAATCATGTTCCTTCGTAGCTTTCATCCGCCGTTGTCCGTGTCAAAGAACGTGACCCGGGTACGGGTTCCTTCTTGTCACCTCATTCTGAGGTAATAGTACAGCGCCGGCGCGGCGAACATGAGACTGTCCAGGCGGTCCAGCATGCCGCCGTGGCCGGGCATGACGGTCCCTGAATCCTTCACTCCGACGCTCCGTTTGATGAGCGATTCCGCAAGGTCTCCCACCGTGCCCGCCAGTGCGAGCCCGACGCCCAGGAGTACAGCCTCGACGACATCCACGGATGCGACGAGCCAGAACTTGCAGAGGAGCGCGACGATTATCGAGGCCGCCACGCCGCCCAAGAGCCCCTCGATGCTCTTCTTTGGGCTGATCTTCTCATAGAGCCGGTGCTTGCCAATGGCTGTGCCGATATAGTAGGCGCCGATATCAGACGCCCAGATCACGAAATAGAGAAACAGCAGCCACTGCTTGCCCCCGGCTCCGGCAAGGAGGGCCGCCTGATAACCGAAGAGGAGCGCGACATAGCAGACGCCAAAGAGCGTCACCGCGGCGTCCTCGATCGCTCCTTCCACCGGACGGGAGGAGAAAAGCCGCACCGAAAGGACCAAGAGGACGCTTAACCCGATCCACGAGAGCGGCCCGCCGACCGTTGCATGCAGCGGACGGGCCATGCTGAGGACGACTGCGGCGCCCAGAGCGATGCCGGTGACGGAGAGGGGCGAAGTCCCTCGCTGCCGGGCCATCGCATAGAGCTCATGCTGCCCGATGGCCGCGGCGATGACCGTGAGGCCGGCGAAGAAGAGCGGAGGGAGGAACCAGACGATGAGGAGGAGGACCGGAACGAGCACGCTGCTCGTTATGACACGGGTTGCGCTCATGAGAGGTCTCCGTTACCGCGTGGATTTTTCCGCTGCAGGGGAAAGATGCCCGCTCTCCCGGGAGACCTGCTCCCCGGTAAGCCCGAAGCGTCGCTGACGGCCCTGGTAGTCTGCGAGCGCTTGGAGGAGTTCCTTCTCGTCGAAGTCCGGCCACAGGACCTCGGTGAAGTACAGTTCGGCATAGGCCGCCTGCCACAAAAGGAAGTTGCTGATTCGCTGCTCCCCGCTGGTCCGGATGATGAGATCCGGGTCCGGAAGTCCCGCCGTGTCGAGATGGGCAGATAGATGTTCTTCCCGGAGGTCCCCGGGGATGCCGCCGGCGGCTTCCATGCGCTTAACGGCCTCAAGGATCTCACCTCTCCCTCCGTAGGAGAGCGCCAGGTTCAGCACCATGCCCCGGTTCTCCGCTGTCTCGGCCGATGCTTTCTCAACCCACTTCTGCGCCGTCTTCGGCAGCCGTTCAATCCTGCCGATGGTACGGAAGCGGATATCGTTGCTTTTCATGGTCGCGATCTCGGACCGCAGGAAATCTCCGAGCATGCCCATGAGAAAGCTGATTTCCTCCTTCGGCCGGCCCCAGTTCTCATCCGAGAAGGCATAGAGCGTCAGGACCGGCACCCCCAGCTGCCTGCAAACCTCCACAATATTGCGTACCCTGTCGGCGCCGCGTTTGTGACCGTAGATCCGCGGCAGACCGCGTCGTCGCGCCCATCGGCCGTTGCCGTCCATGATGATCGCGATGTGGCGGGGCAAGTCGCTCCTGCCGATCCGTTCCCGAAGTTCCGCTATGGTGTTCTTCCTTTTCACGAGGTCCCGTTCCCCTGATGATACCGTTCTTACTTGCCGCTGAAGATCTCCAGATGCGTCGAGTCCTTGTGCAGCATCCCTCCGGACACACGGAGGAGGCCGGCGACCGACGGCGCCTGCTTGCCGTCCGGCCGCAGCACCTGCAGGTCCAGGAGCGGCCCGGGCAGCTCCTTGTAGGTCAGCCGCACATCGAGCCGCGCACCCGTCCAAGAAAGGATCTGCAGTTCGCCGTCCTTGAACTCACCGAACGCGTGGCCCGAGACCATCAGCTCGGGAGTGTTCTTCACAACGACGATATCGTCCTTTCCGCCACCGTTCAGATCGAGGGCGATCATCCTGCCGGGCACCCGCGTCCGCAGGGCTTTGGGATCGATCGTGGGCAGCGCTCCGCCGGCCTTTTGCAGGGTGGACAGCTGCTCGCCGCGGCCCAATGCGGCATCGACCCCGGTCACGGGCTTCTTGACAACGGCTTCCGAATTGAAGTACCGCTCTTCGCTCTTCCATATCCGGGTATCGCCGGAAGCAACGACGAGATGATCGTCATCGTCGGTATAGACGAGGAAGGGTTTTCCCTCGCCAAAGTCCGCAAAGACGAAGCCGTACAGCGCCACTCCGTCCGGCACGGAAAGCGGCGAGCCGGGAACATAGGTCCCGCCCGACCACGCATATTCCCGCGGACGGCCCGCATAGAACTTGACCGCGTCATAGTCCTGGCCGATGAGCATGGTCCCTTTGCCGGGGTAGGAGATCACCCGCAGGAAGCCCGGCACGTCCGCTATCCTTCGGAAGCCGCCGTCCCGGAACTCGATGACGTACGAAGAGACCTTGCCGTCCAGCATGCGCGTGACAAAGATCTCGGGCCTGCCGTTTCCGTTGATGTCGGCGACGTCGACAGAGAACTGCTGCATGCCCGCTTCCCTGTCGGGAACCTGCTCCGTCCATACCTCTTTCCATTCCGACGATTCGAAGCGGCAGACCGACAGCCGTTTCTGGTTCGAGAAGACATACTCAAGCCTGCCGTCGCCGTCGAGGTCCGCGGCTGCGAAGAACCTCTCGTTCTGGGGCAGGTCCGGCATCTTGACAGGCTTTTCCTTCGTTTCCTTCACGGCCACCGGTGCAAAGAACGGCCGCACATCTCCTAAGGCGTCCCGTTTCGAAGACAGGTTCAGCTGGGCCACGATGGTGTCCAGGGGGGCCGCTTCGTCGGCGTAGAAGATCCTGCTGGTGACGAGAAATTTCCCCTCCGTCGGATAGATGCTGACCGCGACCACAGCGTCAAGGCCGAAAGCCTTCCCCATGTCCCTGACCAGAGCGGCGTCCCGGTCTTTCCGGTCCTTCAGGAAGGCCGACACCTTGTCGGTGCCCAGCACGGAGAACCTGCCAAGTTCCCCGAGCCGGTCCGCCAGTCCCCGGATGATCTCGGGGTGCTCGCTCCCGACCGGGACGACGGCGATGTTGATCTTCTTCGGCGTTATTCGCGCACGGTCCCCTGCCTTCGGGTCCAAGAGCCGCTTCCGCAGCACGGCGGTGGACGACTTGTCCTCTACGGCCGTAACCTCGGTCGTCCCGACCTCGTCCTCGGTGTGCCCCAGCACGGCCTTCGTCACGGGATGGAGGATCTCCTTGCCGTCGCGCCACACGGTCAGCTCCATGCCCGGCATCAAGCCGTCCTTCTTCCCGAGGGAGATCATGATCCTGTCGCCCTCCACAGCCGTCACCGCACCCTGCACCTTGGGGAAGTAGGCATTCACGGCCAGGGCCAGTTCGTCGATGGAAGTGAACTGCAGCGGGCCCAGCGACTGGTCTGCAGCGATCCCCGTTCCGGCAAGAAGCAGGACAAGGATCAAGCCTGGTACGCTCTTTTTCATACTGTCTCCGATTCTTTGCATCTCAGGCATCGCTCCCCGGGCGGGTCGCCGCCCTACGCCATCGTCAGCGTTACCGTCGCCTCCCAGACCGCGCTCGGCGACAGCGATATCCTCCATAGCGGCATCACCATCGAGCTCTGATAGACGCGTTCGAAACCGCCCTCTGACTGGGACACTGTCTCCACCGGCGCCCGCCACAGGACAGCGGGCTGGGAGAAGCCGAGCGTGATGGAGAGCTTCAGCCATTCGTCAACGAGGCGGACCTGTTTCACGTTGTTTGTCTCACCCGTGGAGGCAAGGTGCCGCTTATCGAGCACATGCCCGGGGATCTCGTAGTACCGGTCATGCGCGTTGCCGGCAAGCAGCGAGAAATTGAATTCGCTCCCGAAGGTCGTGTTCAGTTCGCTCCCGTCCTCGTTCGTGATCTGGTACCTCACCTGGAGCGACGGCTCTGCGCTCCTCGCCGTGAGCGTCTTCCGGAGACGCGCCCGCAGGCCTTCCGCCGTCCCCTCCCGCTCAAGGACCAGTTCCGCTGCATCCTTCTGTTTCCTGGCCGAAGCGCAGTAGGCGCCGAGCACGAAATCCCCCGCCTCGTAGTACTCCGACCGCATGAAACCGGCAAGGTCTACGCCCGAGCAGAAAAAATGGTCCAGGAGCGATGCCCGCCGGTACCAGTCGTACAGCAGGTGGTGCTCCAGTCCCTCCTCCTTCACGACCACACGCTCGTGGATCGTCGTTGCCGCTCCGCTCTCCGCCGCACAGGCATGGGCGATCTTGCCGTGATAGCCCTCCCGCCTGCGCGTCAGGCCGTTCATGATGTTGAAGGACCGCGGCTTCCAGTCCAGTTCGGTGATCCTGCCTCCCTCGGCGGGGTCAACGAAGACGTTCAGCAGATCGGAGTTGATCATCAGTTCCTCTCTGCCGTCCCGGTCCAGGTCTCCCTGCTCAATCTCGATCCATGACGAAGAGCCCGTGCGGTCCTCGTCTTTTCCGCGATGGACCGGGCCCAATGCCCTGAGTGCCCGGTCGGCGAGATACTCCGCTTGAATGAGATGCTCGTAGACAGCTGTGCGCAGATGCGGCAAATACAGGCCGCCGAACACTCCGTGCCAGTAGGCATCGTTGCACTGGCTCTGGTAGAGATGGTCGATCATCTGTGCTGACTCGCGGCTGAGCTTCGCGGCCGCCCCTGGCGCTTCCAGCGCGCGGTGGACCTTCCGGCTCACCATGAGCATGCGTTTGTGCATGTGGTCGCTCTCGGGATATTTGGAGAAGAAGTTCCGCCAGATCCCGCCCTTGATGAAAGGCCGGATCCGTGCATAGTCCGGAAGGCCCTTGAGCGTGTTCAGCACTTCATTGTACTCCATCATGGTCCCGGTCGGCAGGGTCCATTCTCCCATTTCCATGTACGATGCCGTGGGCAGATAGATCCTGCCGCGGGCCGGTTCCTTGCCGAGATAGTCGGAGAACGTGGTCATCTCAAGCCATTCGCTGTTCTCCTCCAGAAGCGTGAAGAACCGCTCGAGCCACCCCTCCTCGTACACTGTATGGAACGTCTCGGGCCAGACACCGAACTTTTCGCCGTCATCGGCCATCACTGCAAGCCGGTTCCGTTCCGTAGACTTGAAGGTAGCGAGGAACTCGATGGTCTCCTCGGGGCGGTGGAAAGGGATCAGGTAGCGGAGCCGCTCGCTTCCCGGAAAGACGCGGACCAGCGCGCCCAGTTCCTCGGTGAGGTAGTAGCCGTCCAGGTCTTTGTCGCGGAGACCGGCCATCTTAAAATGGAAATCGTCCACCACCACGTGGTCGATGCCGGACTCGCCGATAGCGCGCGCGAGGTGGGGCTCCCAGACCCGCTCGGCAAGCCACATACCCGTGCTCTCGAAGCCGATCTTCTTCCGGATATAATCGCGCAGCATGCGGACTTGTCCGATCTTGTCCTCGTCGGGAAGCACGGCGAGGATCGGTTCATAGAAGCCGCCGGCGAGGATTTCGGCCCTGCCGGCGGACACCAGCTCCTTCAGTGTCTCGAGGAATTCGGGGTGCTTCTCTTCGAAGAAGCGGTACAGGATGCCCGTATAGTGGAGCGTGACCCTGATCCGGGGATGACGCTTGAGCACATTAATGAACGGAAGGTAGGCCTTCTGGTAGGCTTCCTCGGCAACGAACTCGAAGTTCCCCACCGGCTGGTGGTTGTGAATGGCGAAGATGAACTGGACCTTGGGCATTATCTTGAAAACCTTGTATTTTTCCGTGGGGCGAGAATGAGATACAGACTGAAATATTAGACCCGGAACCGTGAAAAGTCAATCAGAAAGGGGCTTTTCGCGCGAGAACGGAGCGGTTCACTGCGCTGATGAGGAAGTGCATCCGGCCGAACGCCGTGCGCGGACCAGGCGGACGACGATGACCACAACGACAAGGGGGAGCCAGACGTAGAAGAGCTCGCTCGCTATGATGGACACGCCCCGGCGGCTCAGAAAGCCATGGATGCCGATGGGCGACACATGGAGCGGCTGCCAGGGAAGGAAATAGCGCGTCCGGTCGAAGGGAGCGAAGAAAGCGACGCCGTACCCGCCGTTTGTCATCGCGTCGAGCATGCCGTGCGACGCGCCGACGAAGAAAAAGAAGAGAAGGAGTCCCCACCACAGCTTCGAGAAGGCCCGTTGCTCCCGGAACGCAAAGAGGGCCATAAGAACCGCGACAAGCAGGCTGAAGAGGAGCGAGTGCGAAAGGCCCCGGTGACCGAAGGAATCGGCATAGCGCACGCCCATTCGGAAACCGATCACATCAAGGTCAGGAAGGAGCGAAGCGACCGCAGCCAGAACCCAGAAGCGGGCAGGCATCTTTTCCGGGAACGCGGCCTTGCCCAAGGCTGCAGCGACAAAACCATGGGTGAATGCCGTGGCCATCGCTAGAGCACCCTCCTGACCATCCGTCCCGCGAAGTAGTAGAACAGCGCGGTATACACCATCAGCACCAGGAGCGACGCGGGCTGAGGAAGCTGGCCGGAGGCAAGCGCTCGAACGAGAAGGCTCGCGTGAGTGAGGGGGTAGACCAGGACGGCGCTCCGGAACGGTTCCGGCAGCCTGTCGGGCGTAAAGAACGTTCCCGCCAGGAACGACATGGGAATGATGACGAAGCTGTTGAAGTTCGACATGTCCTCATGGGACTTCGCAACCATGGCGGCGGCCACAGCCGCTGACGAGAAACAGAAGGCCGTAAGGCCGAGCACCAGGAAGAACGGAAACGATAGAACCAGATGCGCTCCGGAGAAAAGGCCGACCGCGAGCAGAAGCGCGGCCGAGAAGAGCCCGCGCACGAGCCCCGTGAGCGCCCGGCCGAGCACGATGTCCCAGGGAGAGACCGGCGAGACAAGCACCTCCTCGATGGTCTTGGTGTAGAGCTTGCTCACGTTGACCGACGTCGAGACGGGGCCGAAACTGTTGTTCATGGCGGACATGACGAGAAGCCCCGGCAGCACGAAGTCGAGGTAGGTCCCGCCGC
>JBAIYC010000042.1:0-2920 GCA_037916085.1 Nitrospirota bacterium
GAAGTTCCAGGAGCTGAAGGGCGCCAGCGCCGAGGCCTGGGACGTGCTCAAGGCGGGCGCTGAATCAGCATGGGCGGAGATGAAGCACGCCGTCACTTCGGCAAAAGAGAAGTTCAACAAGCCGGGCGCACCGGGCGGACAGGCGAACTGATGCAGGGGTGAGGGGATCGAGATGATTCGTAGCAAGTGCAGGTCCTCCACAATTAGAGGCGAAGATCGCGCATTAAGACTGAAATATTGCGAGGCGCCTCAGTGCACCTTCACATGATGGACGTTTCCTGCGCCGTCATCATCGAGTCCGGCAAGGTTCTCTGCGTTCAGCGGGGAGCAGGCCGGCATCTTGAGGGCAAGTGGGAGTTTCCCGGCGGCAAGGTGGTGGAAGGGGAGACGCCGGAGGACTCCGCCGTGCGGGAGGTGCGAGAGGAGCTGGACCTCGAGATCGAGGTTCTTCGAGCACTCACACCGGTCGCCTATTCCTATCCTGACAAGACGGTGCGGCTTCTTCCCTTCATTTGCCGCGTGACCGGGGGTGTCCTTCGGCTCCATGAACACCTCGCATATCGCTGGCTCGCTCCCGTGGAGCTTTCCAGCCTTGACTGGTGCGATGCGGATGGTCCGATCCTCGAAGAGATAACGATGCTTCACTCGCGGTGACAACGTACTTGGTGCGTGCCAAGGGAGGGCAGCAGACAGGCGGCACGGAGGAGGAGGGATGATGCACGGTACAAGAAGGGTCGCGATGCTCCTGTTGGTCGTTATCGTGGTTTTCAGTGCTTTTACCATGGCAGCCTGTGCCGCCGATGACGCTCCGAGGATCACCAAAGAAGAGGTCCGTCCGCTCGTTGGAGATCCCGGCGTCATCATCCTTGATGCCCGGACAGGCGGGAGCTGGAGCATGAGCGACAAGAAGATCAAAGGAGCCGTCCGTGTCGATCCCGCCGACGTCGGCTCATGGCAAGCGAGCATTCCCAGGGGAAAGAAGATCGTGGTCTACTGCTCCTGAATGGACGAAGCGACGAGCGCCCGGGTGGTGCTCGAACTGAAGAAGCGGGGGTTCACGAACGTCTTTGCGCTGAAGGGCGGATGGAACGCATGGGTCGAGGCGGGCTATCCCGTCGAGAGCAAATGAATCAGACAAGTAAGGAAGCGGGATCACCCGCTCCCGCGCGGAGGTCTCATGTCAGAACCGGTCGTTCGCATCTCACAGGGTTTCTTCGAACCGCAGCACTATGACATTGTCGCCGCCCGGCTCAAGGAAGGCATGATGAGCCTGGGGCCGGCCTTGCGCAGGCTTCCCGGACTGATCCACTATTACGTCTCGATCGACCCTGTTTCGAGCAGCATGGTCAACGTGAGCGTCTGGAAGTCGCTGGGAGCAGCACAGCAGATGAATACGCTGAAAGAGATGCTGGCGCAGCGGGACATCTTTGTGGCGTTCGGAGTGACCTTTCAGCCTGTCCGCAACTACTCAGGCCTCTGGTCGATCGACCCCTAGTTCATATGCCTGTGAACGCTTCATCCACGCCGCATCGCAAGGCGACCCGTGTTCTCGGCGTTGACCTTGCCGGCAGTCCCCGGAGGAATACCGGCATATGCTTTCTCCGGGGCATGACCGCCGCTTCCATCGCAACGGTCTATAGCGATGAAGAGATCCTGGCCTTCATCGATGCGGTCCGACCGTCCCTCGTTGCCATCGATGCGCCGCTCAGCCTCCCTCCCGGAAGGGCCTCGATCGAGGACCGGAGGGGAGAGCACTTCCGGTCCAGCGACCGGGAGCTCTTGAGGCGCGGCATCCGCTTCTTCCCCATCACGCTCGGTCCCATGCGGTCCCTGACCGTGCGAGGGATCCGGCTGAAGAAAGTCCTCGCCCAGCGCGGCTTGGCGGCCATCGAGGTCTATCCCGGCGCCGCCCAGGACATCTGGAAGATCCCGCGCAAGCAGGGCGGGCTCACGCTGCTCCGGAAGGGCCTGGAAAAGCTCGGCATCAAAGGGCTCAGGAAGGGCATGAACGGAGACGAGCTTGACGCTGTGTCCGCCGCGCTTGTCGGGAGGCTCTACCTGAGAGGGGAGGCCGACGTTCTGGGCGATGTCAGCGAGGGCGCTATCGTCGTCCCGCGTTGAAATACACGCGAGCGTGTGGCATACTTGACCTAACGGGCAGAAACAACGACCGCTCACGGTGACGGAGGAGGTGGCAGATGTCGAGAATTTCCGCAGGGAGAATCCTCACCATGGTCCTCTGCATTGCCGTGACCGCCGCGTCCGCATCGGCCGGCGAGAACGAGAAGAAGCTCGCGCGGGCGGTCGCCGAGTACCTCATCGCCGCGCGGGCCGTCATCGCGAACAATCAGGACCTGATCAACGACCCGTCAAAGGGCGAAAAGCGGTTCAGCCCGGAACGGTACGAGGAGCTCGTTCGGAAGGAGTTCCTCGAGCGGACCCAGGTCGATATCGGGACGCTGAAGGCCTCGACAACGGACGTCTTCGCATCGTCGCTCCTTGCGCTCCACCGGTCCGCCATGGATGTGGTCGCCGAGTTCCAGCAGCGGATCAATACGCCGGGCAGGGGGTTCAAGGGGGTCCATCCCGCCGTTTTCGGCGCCCGCGTCGGCCAGGAGCTCTACAAACGCTCGGACATCAGGATCAAACAGACCAGCGGCAAATACCGGGCCGCGTACAACCGACCGGACGACTTCGAAGCAGCGGTCCTCAAGAAGTTCGAAACGGCAAAGCCGGCCGCGCCCTTCTACAAGGAGACGGTCTTCGACGGAAAGAAGGTCGCCCGCTATATGGCGCCGCTCTACATTTCGAAGGCCTGCCTGGAATGCCACGGCGATCCTGCAGGAGAGCTCGATGTGACCGGAAGGGCGAAGGAAGGCTACAAGGAAGGAATGCTCCGTGGGGCCATCAGCGTGGTCGT
>JBAIYC010000043.1:0-2004 GCA_037916085.1 Nitrospirota bacterium
CCGTTTCGACATCGCTTGATCATAATATGCGCGAGTTCTAATTTAGAGATGAATAATTAACGAACGGGTCGAGACCGAGGCGCAAAAGACGCGCGTCTCACCTCTTCGTTCAGTGTAAGTATCAGCCAGAATACTGCAATGGTGTTGACAATTAGTCCTATACACTCTTGTAGGTGTAGATAGCAATCATAGGGCTGTACTATTGATGATGCCCCCATGTTGTGACATCCACCGGTCTGATCGACGGCGAAGCATGGACAAATGGGTGAAAATCGGGTATTCTGACAACCGTTCTCACACACAGTGGCCCGGATCATCGGGCCGGCTTATGGATAAAGCGAGGGTCTCTCATGGTTGAGGAGCAACGTTCAGAGGGTGCCGAGCAGGAAGATTTCGCGGCGATGCTCGAAAAGAGCATGATGAAGCGGCAGAAGCTGGAGCCCGGACAGGTGGTCGAGGCGAAGATCGTCAAGATATCGGAGGAATGGGTCTTCCTCGACCTGGGCGGCAAGGGCGAGGGCTACCTGGACAAGAAGGAAGTCGTCGACGAGTCCGGCGGGCTCACCGTGAAGGAAGGCGACACGATCCGGGCCTACTATCTTTCCGCGCGCAACAATGATCTCGTGTTCACGACGCGCATCGGCTCGGGCCCCAACGTGCGGAACCAGCTTGAGGATGCCTACCGGAGCGGAGTTCCGGTCGAAGGCGTTCTCGCCAAGGAGGTCAAGGGCGGATTCGAGGTGAAGATCGGCACCGCCCGTGCGTTCTGCCCCTTTTCCCAGACGGGACTGCGGCGGGACGAGGACAAGGCCGCGTACATCGGCCAGTCCTTCAAGTTCGTCATCATGGAGTATGGCGAGAACGGAAGGAACGTCGTTGTCTCGCGCAGGCCGATCCTGGACGAGGAAAGACGAAAACAGAAAGAAGCGCTCAAGCAGACGCTTCGGGAAGGGATGCGCGTAAAAGGCACGGTCACGTCGCTCCAGAAGTTCGGCGCCTTCGTCAACATCGGCGGCGTGGAAGGGCTCCTGCCGATCTCCGAGCTCTCGTATGTACGGGTCGCGAAGGTGTCCGATGTCCTGTCCGTGGGACAGGAGGTCGAGGTCGTCATCAAGCGGATCGACTGGGAGAACGAGAAGTTCTCCTTCAGCCTGAAGGACATACTGACGGACCCCTGGGACCAGGTGGCGGAGAAGTTCCCGGTCGGGTCCTTCCATGCAGGGACCGTGAACAGGCTCATGCCCTTTGGCGCCTTCGTGAGCCTCGGCGACGGCGTGGACGGCCTCATTCATATCTCGAAGCTCGGCGGGGGAAAGCGCCTCGGCCATCCCAAGGAAGCATTGAAGGAAGGCCAGCAGGTCGAGGTCAGGATCGAGGCCGTGGACCGGCCGAACCGGAAGATCTCCCTCTCCCTCGCCGAGATCAGCCGGGCCGAGGAAGAGGCGGCAGCGTCTCTTCGGGAGTTCCACGCAAAGCAGTCGGAGTCACCGAAGAACCTCGGGTCGCTTGGCGATCTGCTGAAGGCGCAGATGGAGAAGAAGAAGAACAAGTAAGAAGTAAGCCCGCCACCTCTCGTGCAAGCTCTGCGGCTCGATGAGTGCACGAACTGGGGGACCTCTGAACCGCGAAGGCGCGAAGGAAACCAATAGGTACTCGATGCCGGCCTCGGCATTCTTGCGTCCTTGGCGTCTTGGCGGTGAACGGGGTGCATTTGTCTTATCCCTTCAATAGGGGCTTGTTGCTGTGAAGGTCTGCTTCAAGTGCAAGAAGGAGCTTTCCCTCGGGCGGGAGATCGGCAGGCGCGACGAGTGCCCGCACTGCTCGGCCGACCTGCACTGCTGCCTGAACTGCAGGTTCTACGACACGGCGGCGCCGAGGCAGTGCCGCGAGCCGCAGGCCGACCTGGTGCGCGAGAAGGACAAGGCGAACTTCTGCGACTTCTTCGTCTTCGCCGACCGTGCCGCAGCGGCGGACGACAAGGCCGGGAAGGCGCGAGCTGCCCTC
>JBAIYC010000044.1:0-1755 GCA_037916085.1 Nitrospirota bacterium
GCATGGTGATGGTGCTCGCGCCCCGCTTGCTGTCCGAGAAGAGGTTGCCCAGCGATGCGGAAGCGAGCGCTCTCCAGTCCGCGCCATGATGGTCGTAGAACCGCTTGTCCTCGGAACGGATCACGGCACGAACCAGCGCGGGCGAGATGCGCTCCAACGTCACCCATTCCAGCCTCCTGCCGTAAGGGTCCACGCGCAGTTCGTGGATCACCTCACCATGGCGGTCCAGAAGCAGGGCATCGGAGGCAGCGTACTTCGACCGCACGTCGTCGTAGGACGGGAGGGCGAAAGATGGCGCTGCCGCGAGCAGAAGCAAAAATGTGAATATGAAGCGTTTCATGATCAGACCTGACACACCCTTCCACGATAAGACCTTCCGCCCCGCAACCAAGAACCTCACACCAATGAATTCCGATGTCACCTTTCTTGCGCGCCCGAAGAAAGGTGACCCAAAGAAGGGCGCCCGACGAAAATTCTTCACGGCGTGCTTGGTCGTCCTCGGTACATTTCGGAAACTTGCCGAGAGGAAGATATCTATCTGCCCCTCTCCCTCCGGGAGCGTGGCAGACGGCTTCACACAGTCCGAAATGTTTTACCCTCGTCCTTGGTCGCCCGCCTAAATTTTCGTATGGGACCGCTTTAAGTCTTTGCCCAAATCCCGCACGTCCCCGGATGCGGCCATTACGAGATTCCCCGGGGAACCCGTCTTGGTCTAAGGCAGCGTCCCCCAGGGCGAACGCGCATGTCCGAGGCCGAAGGCCGAGTTTGCGCGGGCGAGCGGACGTGACCTTAGACGGGTCAGGAATCTCGTTCAGGACGCGAAGGGGATGTGCAAAGAACGCCGCCTCTAGGGTCCTGTTTCTTCGTTCTTCTGCCTCTCTCAGAACGACCACTCCCACCTACTGTCCTATCTCCATCTTTCTGTTCGGGCTCTCACCGAACATCTCTGGCGCATAGAGCGCCTCGACTCGCGTCTCGGGAAGCTCGAAGGAGCCGCTCGTGTTGAGCCTGACCGTGTACTCCAGCGACCATGGTCCCTTGGCCACGAACTCGTAGTATGCCCGATAGGCCGTGAAGGACCGCTCGGTGAAGACCGGCCAGGCCCAGCCGGTCCGTTTTTCGTCACCGGTGAGCATGCGTGAATCGCCGCCCAGCCCGGAGCCCAGGATCGTCGAGCCGGCCGGGATCGGGTCATTCACCACCACCCAGGTCATGTCGGCCTGCGATTCCAGTTCGAGCTTCACCCGCGCCACGTCGCCGCGCGACCAGATACCTTTCTTCTTCTGCTCCACGGGAGTCACGGTCTTCTTGATCCGGTAGCCGCTTGAGAAAGGCTCTTGAAGCGGGATGGCCGCAATGCTCTGGACCGTTGCCCAGGGCCTGCCCGTCCCCTGGTGCGTCACATTGAGGTCGGCCTGCTTGAGAGGCCAGCCGAACATCACGGCCGTTCCTTCCGCTGCACTCTGCCAGTCGACGCTTTTGGTCTTGTCCTCGAGCTTCACCTGCGTCGTTCCGGTCACGGGAACGGACTCGAACTTCTTCGAGAACTTTTCCATGGCCAGGATGCCCCAGGCGTTGGCGATCGTGGTGTTCCAGGCGCCGTGGTACTGCCGTCCGAGCGCGCCCCGCACCAGCCGCGGCATGTCCTCCTTCCACTGGTCGCGGTCGAGGAAGGTGAGCACCGTCCTGACGGCGTTCAGATCGCCCGAGATCATGAGCCACCAGTAGTAGTCCGTCTTCTCCGTCGAGAATCCC
>JBAIYC010000045.1:0-10310 GCA_037916085.1 Nitrospirota bacterium
TTCGCTGTGGCAGTGATGACCGTGACGATCCTGCTCGTCATCCTCGTCCCGATAACGCTCGCCATCCTCACCATTGTCCATAATGCGGACCACATATCGGAACAGGTCAGGTCGCTCAATTCGATCGAGCTGCCCATGCCGCCCGCTTGGCTCAAAGGTCTTCCGGTCGCGGGCAGGAAGATCGCCGATCCCTGGGAGAAACTGGCTGCCATGAGTCCCGCCGAACGGTCCGAGATCCTGACGCCCTATGCGCAGAAGGCGCTCCAATGGTTCATGGCAAAGGCCGGAAGCCTGGGGATGACAATCGTTCAGTTTCTGCTGACCGCAATCATCGCGGCGATCCTGTTCGCAAAAGGAGAGGTCGTCCGAGAAGGCATCCTGAGCTTTGCCCGGCGCCTGGCAGGACGGCAGGGGGAAGAGGTGGCGATTCTCGCGGGGCGGGCGGTGCGGGGCGTCGTCCTGGGGGTCGTCGTGACCGCGCTCATCCAGGCGGCCGTGGGAGGGATCGGCCTGTTCGTTGCCGGTGTGCCGGCTGCGGGGCTGCTGACGGCGGTGATGCTGATACTCTGCCTGGCACAGATCGGGCCGCTGCTGGTGCTGGTCCCTGCCGTCATCTGGCTCTACTCGTCCGGTCGGCCGGCCTGGGGGACGGCGCTGCTCGTCATAACTGTCGTCGCGGGGACCATTGATAACATCATCCGGCCGTTCCTGATAAAGAAAGGCGTCGATCTGCCTCTTTTGATGATATTCGCCGGCGTTATCGGAGGTCTGTTGGCCTTCGGCATCGTCGGACTCTTCATCGGGCCGGTCATTCTCGCGGTCACCTTCACGCTGCTGAGGGCCTGGGTATCGGGAAACGGGCTGGAAAATGAAGCTGCGTCGGGTCCCAGGGCGTAACCCGGACAGCCTTCACGTTCTTCTTGCATGGGGATATCTGGTCGGTGAAATCCTCTCCTGTGTTTTCGCATTTCTTGACAGAGATCTTTTCATCACAGTATCGACAGATCGTAGTTCACGATGACACGAAAGTCATTTGTGGCTGCATCGCTCACCCCGCCCTGCTCAACATGAGCGTACCGTAACCGGAACCACAGACCCTTCACGGTGCCCCTTTGTGGAACCCACTGGAGATCAACGTCGTATTCATCCTGCTGATAAACGGCATTCCTGGTAAGAGGGTCGACAGCGCCCCACCCATGGACCCAGAGGGCAAAAGCCGCAGCACCTGCGAGGCCGACACGGGAGAAGTCATAGGACCCCTTGACCATGAAGGCATCTTCACCGGCGCGGTTAAAGCTCTGCACCTGCACACTGGTGTAACCCGGGTAGCTGCTCCAGGGATTCTGTAAATCTGCCCCTCGGGAGTTCGTCGTATAGGCAAGGGTGAAGATACTTCCGCCAGAACTCAGCTCGGACTTCACGCCGCTTGCGTTCGTATTGAAGCCATACCCCGTCAAGAGATTCTCGCCGACGCTGCGCTGGTCCGTGAACTGGACCGCAACGATGAGGCTCGTACGATCCGTCAGAGCTATGGTGCATTTGGCCTCGCCATACCCGATGTTGATGATGTCCTCGGAATAGTAGTCGATGGCGCCGATCGTGAGCCTGGTGAATGAGGCGTTGACGCCGCCGACCAGAACTCCTCGGCTTACGCTTGCACCTGCGGCGACGGACGGCGAGATGAATGTATCCGAATCGCGGAGCTTGATCTTATCGATGTAGCCGGCCCCGTAGTTGAACGTCGGAGATCCATCCTTTCCTCTCATGGCCCCCGTGAACCCGTACCCCTCGAAGGTGTTTGGGGTCATGCGGCTGTCGTTCTTGTTCATATAGGGGGTATTTACTTCGTGTCGATAGATATTGATGAAATATTCATCTCTGATCTTCACCGTGCCATAGAGCTCACCCACCACCGTGTATCCTTCCTGCCCCGGCTTCAACAGGAGCGTCCCGTCCCGGTCGTCGGGCGCATAGAGCGCCTGGGAGGTATAGAGCGTCGCACCGATGCCAGCGTGATCGAGGAACCAGCCGGACCGGTACGAAAGAGAACCGCCCAGGGTCCATGCTTCGTTCTTGGTACCGTCGAAATTATCAGTGTAGGCATAGTATGTCCGGAGGTCCAGATCGAGTTTCGTGTCGCGGAAGAAGGGCGGGGCGTCCTTCAATGAGGGATGGGACCACGGTCGAGCAGGCTTCCCGAGAAAGGACTTGTCCATGGGGGTGACATCTTCGCCAAGCCGAGGAGACCGTGGTTCGTCCGTTGCGGCCGCCTCCTGAGCAGGGGCGGAGGTGTTCCCGCAGAGCACCAGGGCCATGAGGCCCGTCAACGTCAACAGGATCACCTTCCCGGGAAATGCCGCGATCCTCCGCGCTCCGGGTCTGCACAGTCCGCGGGCTTTGTCGTTGTGACGGGTCATCGACGCTCTCTCATCATGCCTTCGTCAGGACCGTACGGATGTGCTTCCCCGGCAATCTGTGGCCCCGAGAGTCAGACCTGCGGTCGCAGAAACGCCGAAAGGAGGGCAGTCATGGTTGTCAAGCAAGGATTCAGCACCGAGCAGATCATCAGGAAGATCGCGGCACCGTTCGCTCAATGGGCTTATACAGGATCTTCATGGTTTGTCCGACCTTGCGATATTTCGCGGCCAACGTTCTGCGTTGTTACAGTAGGAGAGGGGATGTGGTATCCGATCCATGATCCCCGCAGATTGCGGCGCGGAGGCATGCGCAATCATGACCTCACGTCATGCCTATAGTAGAATCGCCACCTTGAACCAGATGGAATCGCCTTTCAGACGATGTTCCACGTGCATTTCCGGGAGCCATTTTATTTCGGCCACGAGGTCTTTCTGCCAGGCTTTCGTCGCGTAAGACACTACCGGGCCGATGCCCTCCGTACGGCCCTTGAAATCACCGAGGACCGCGCCGGAGCCGCTGTCTCCGCTTATCTGCTGGTAGTAGAAAGCATTCGCCCCAATACCCATGAAACCGCCAAAGAGCGGCAGGTGCTGGGCGGCCGTGACGTCGAGGTGAAACTGGGTTCCTGTCTGGTAGTCTGTGTCATTGTTCTTCGTATTGAAGTCAATGCCGGCAAAGGTGCTCAGTTCAAGACCTGTCTTGCTGCTTAAATAACTGAGCGATGCAGCAGGCTCAAACGTCCAATAGTTCTTGCCCACGTTGGCCAATGCGCCCTTTTCATAATCACCGGTGGGAGCGTAGATGCCCAGGCGGACGTCGTATTTCAGGTCGCCGTCGAGGCTTTTCCAGCCGAGCATGAAGGGATAGAGAGTGATATCACCGATGCCGTTGGCCGTCTGACGCTTGGCGCTGGCGATAGTGCCTCCTCCGGGCCCGGTGAGCTGGACATCGCCATGGGCCTCGAGCCAGACGTAGGGGATAACCACGCCGACTGCATAAGATCCGCCAAGAAGCTGGAGCGGTGTTTGATACAGCGCAACGATGGTATCCGAAGAGGCTCTGGCATCGAGGCCTGCCGCGATCAATCCCCCGAGGGGCAGCTGCTTGCTGGCGCTCGCGCTGCCGCTATAATAATTGTAGAAATTCGCAATCGCCAGGCCGGGCTTACCTGGGAGCGTATCAATGAAGTCTGCAGTTCCACCAGGCATGTAGTGTCCGCTTCCGCCCTCCTCGGCATAAGCAGGGAGGGGGAGCAGCATGGTAAGTGCAACCAGTGCAAGCGGCATCATGCTTTTGAGTGTCTTCATTTTTTGTCTCCTTAAGATGTTATTTGTCGGCTTTGAGGTTCTCCAGGGCTTTTACACCTCTTTCTGCCCAGTACCTAAACGCATCTTCGACCGATCCCCACTTTGTGAACCTTTCGGTATATCCGGCCGTGTACGTGTCTGTACCGGCAGCGAGCACTTCGTTTGTCGTAGAATCGATGAACATGACCTCTGCCCGGGTAGCGCCTGAACCGGACCACTCGCCTGTCGTGCCCTTCTTTATGATACTGATGCCTATTCCTATGGGGATGACGGACGTAATCCCGCTGAGGACAGGACTGCTCTGCTTAAGGTCTACGATCGCGGACCGAACTCGCAGAACGTCGGGGCCCGGCTCGGCTATAACCGGATACTTTGCACTGATGGCAGTAACCATGGCCAGGGACGCTGCGTCCCCAAGCTGTTTCATTTCATCTGCGTTAATGCCCTTGTATTGGGAATCATCGGCCAGAGCCAGGACCACGTAGTCCACCATGAACTTATTGTACTTAGTAAAATCCACTCCCGGTTTGAACCAGCGCAAGCGGGTCTTGTCGTCCGGCACAGGCTTTAATTTGCCGGCATACTCTCCCAGGAAACCGGTCCTCGTCGGTGCGGTGGACGGTGCTGTGGTGGCGCAACCCGCAAGAACTATCATCCCAATGAAGAAGAGAAAGATTTTCTTCATTTCTGTGCCCTCCTTTGCTGAAATCATCTTCAATATGGCTGCAAGTAGTCCAAAGGACTTGCGCTCCCCTGTCAGCAGCTAACAACGACGAGGGATAGCCTTCCATGGATCATGGCCTCCTTTCACCTGGCTACTCAGTGTTTTCGTGAGGACGTGTTTTTTTTCATCGTGATTTTCCTCTCCTATTCACTTCGCCTTCTCAATGTCCGGAAGCGGCCACGTCCTTTTGAGATACGGTTCCAGCGGCGCATAGAGACGGAACCACGTGAACCAGGCACGGCCGGGCACCGTCGGAATCCAGTTCTTTTCGAAACCTTCGGGTGCAATGGGACCGAAGTAGATATCAACCGAGCCGTCAGCATTCTTCCTCAGGTCCATGCGTGAGGATCGGTCGGCGATCTGCCCCTTGTTCTGGATGAGGGCACGAGTGTCAATATCGTACAAGGTGACCGACCAGAACTGCTTCGCGGGCACATCAGGTGGGACGTGCAGGCGGTAGCTCTGTCCGCCGTCGAGGGCGTGACCGTCCTTGTCGGTGTATGAGCCAAGGTATGCCTGGCCGAAGCCCGGGGTCGTGCTCATCATGGCGCGAGTCAGGAAGAGCCCTTTTCTTGCGTCGGTCGCACCATCATTTGCTTTGGCCGGCGGCGCCCGTCTGGAGCGCTTCCAGCACCTGGTCCACACTGAAGCTTCCGGATCTCTGGCTGGGCGGGTAATCCTTGAAGCTCTGGACAAACATGCCAACGACCGTCTGGGCAGGGACGAACATCCAGAGCTTATCGCCGACCCAGCGACCATACATCCCGGATTCGAAGGGAAACCGCTCGAACGGGTCCTCGCGCAGGTTGACCACGATAGGCATGTTGGGTTGGACCATCGTGCCGTACGCGATGTTCCCTTGCATGATCTTGAAGTGGATCTTCCAGTCGTCGATCCGAATCGCGTTAAGGTTGGCATTGTCGTCAAAGTAGAAGATCTCGCGGCGCGGCGACTTCTCCGCCTGACCCTTGAAGAAGGGCAGGAAGTTGTAGCCGTCGAGGTGGCTCTTGAAGGTCTTGTCGCCGGCCGCGTATCCCTTAAGGAGCTTCTCCTTCACATCCGGAACGCCCGCGGCCGCGACGAGTGTGGGCGTCCAATCTTCGTGGGCCATGACCTCGTTGTGGATAGAGCTGGGCTTGAGCACGCCGGGCCAACGGGCAAGCGCGGGCACGCGCATGCCGCCCTCCCAGGTCGTGCCCTTCTCACCGTGGAACGGCGTGTTGCCGCCGTCGGGCCACGTCATGATCTCAGCGCCGTTATCCGTTGTGAACAGGACGATGGTGTTGCCGGCGATGCCGAGGTCGTCCAGCTTCTTCAGCAGCCGGCCGACGACGTCGTCGAGCTCCATCATGCCGTCGGCGTAGAGGCCGTAGCCGCTCTTGTTGGCCCATTTGGGCGAGAGGCGCGTCCAGACGTGCATGCGGGTGGTGTTGTGCCAGATGAAGAACGGCTTGCCGGCCTTGACCGACCGCTCCATGAAGTCCACCGACCGCGCGACAAGTTCGTCCTCGACGGTTTCCATGCGCTTGCGCGTGATGGGTCCGGTATCCTTGATGGTCTGTTTGCCGACCTTGCCGAATCGCGGGTCCACCGTCGGGTCGTCCACGGTCGTGGCCTTGCAATCGAGCAACCCACGCGGGCCAAAGGTCGCCTTGAACCATGGGTTCTTAGGATAGTCGGGATCTTCCGGCTCTTCCTCGGCGTTAAGATGGTAGAGGTTGCCGTAAAACTCATCGAAGCCGTGGACCGTCGGGAGGAACTCGTTCCGGTCGCCCAGGTGGTTCTTGCCGAACTGAGCTGTGGCGTAACCAAGCGGTTTGAGCAGCTCTGCGATCGTCGGGTCCTTGTCCTGGATGCCCTGTTTCGCTCCGGGCATGCCGACCTTGAGCAACCCGGTGCGGAACGGCGTCTGGCCCAGGATGAACGCGGCGCGGCCCGCCGTGCAGGATTGCTGGCCGTAGTAGTCCGTCCACAGCGCGCCCTCGTTCGCGAGGCGGTCGATGTTCGGCGTCCGCCCGCCCATCATGCCGCGATGGTATGCGCTGATGTTCCAGACGCCGATGTCGTCGGCCATGATGATAAGAATGTTGGGCTGTTTCGTCTGCTTCGGCGTGTCGGCTGCACTGGCCGGCGCGACCGCTGTGGTCGTCATTGCCGCTGCAGCGAGAATACCGCCAACCGCCGCCCACAGACCAGCCCTGCTGTTTCTGACTGTCTGCTGTCCGTTCATAGCCTTCTCCTTTCCCGTTAATAGGAGCACCCGTTACGCTCCTGCTTTCTCTATCAGGTAATTGAGCGTGCTCTCGGCAAGAAGCACGTCTTTGAGCCGCTGCCGATCATCTCCTCTCTCGAACTCTGCCTTGAGGGAATCGAAATTCGCGCCGAATTCTGAGGCTTTCTCTGCTATTCGCTTGTCTACATCCTTTTCATCCACTTCGATGCCTTCTTGTCGCGCAATGTTTTTCAGGATCACCATGAGCCTGAAACGGTCTTCAGCGGCTTTCCATTCTCTGTCCTGATGATCGATGTCATCGCGAAGGCTAGGGCCAAGCTCAGCTCTCACCAGCTCATCTGGGACTGCAAAACTCGCCCGTGCAAGCAGTTTGTTGGAAATCCGGTCCCTGGGGTCCGTGCCGTCTTCCCCGGGAACGAGCGAATCGAGCTCGGGCAGGGTGATCTCCGGCATGGGGTAGAACCGTAGCGTGAACCTGAAGTGCATGTCCTTGACGCACTCGATATCCACTGCCTCGACCGGCCCCATGGGTTCAGCGCCCGCTTGCCGGAGAGCCTCTCTGCCCATACGGCTTCCGCATCGTCGGGAAAGTGTATCCATGATCTCCCGCTGAAACCGCTTTTCCACGACAGAGCGCGGCACCTTGCCTGCGCGGAAGCCCGGAATCCTCATCCCGCTGTACGTCTCCAGGATGTCGATATAATCCCGAAGGACGTGCTCCCATGGAACCGTTACGCTCAATGTCGTCAATCCGTTCCTGTCGCCCGTGTTCACGATCTCCATTGTATGTGATGATTGTGTCATGTCTGTTTCTCCGGCCTCCAGTGATCGGCGGCAGGGGTTCGCGGTTCTTTCGTTACGGTTTCGCCCAGCCCCCTGACAATCTGCTGTATCGGCTCATCGATGTGGCTGAAGAACTTTTTCCATCCGGAGCAGAGATAATTAAGGCCCGGCTCTCCCTCCGGCGTTTTCACGAAACGGTTCTTGGGGCATTCGCCGAAGCAGGCGAATTCGTACGCGCAACTGCGGCAGTATCCCGGCAGCAGTCCTTCCTTTGACTTGCCGAACCGTTCTTGCGTTTCCGAATAGACCATCTCCTCAAGAGGCTTTTCCATGATATTGCCGAGGCGGTATGCAGGATAGACGAAATGGTCGCAGGCGTAGAGCGCACCGTCGCGCTCGAGGGCGAGTCCCTTTCCGCACATGGGCGACTGTGTGCAAAGGGGCGAAACATGGCCCATCCACGTCTCGACGGCGGCCTCGAAGTAGTGTACGTAGATTTTTCCCAGGTCTTTCCTCAGCCATTCATCGAAGATGCGGCAGAGAAAATCTCCCCAGTCCTCAGGGTCAAGAGACCAGTCCTCAACGACCGACCCGGGAGTCCCGGGCCTTGCAAGGGGAGAGCCGATGACGGGCATCAGGCGGGGATCCCATTGCCATGGCGCTACCTGCCGGAAGCCCACAGGCTCGACAATGGGAATGAATTGAATTCGCGACGATCCGATCTCGTCACGCAGAAAACGGTAGACATCAAGCGGGTGTTTCGCGGTCAGCCGGTTTACGCTGCTGAGAGTGGCAAAATTGACCTTATGCTTCTTCAGCAGTCCTGCCGCCCTGAATACCCGGTCGAAACTGCCGTGCCCGCTCTTGTCTTTGCGATAAGCGTCATGCAGATTCTTTGGCCCGTCGATTGACAGGCCCACGAGGAAGTTCTCGTCATGAAGGAACTGGCACCATGAGTCATCGAGGTTTGTGCCGTTGGTCTGGAGGTCGTTCTCGCACCGCACATGGGGCGGGCAGTACTTTCTTTCGAGCTCTATGACTTTCTTGAAAAGATCGAGACCCAAGAGCGTCGGTTCTCCTCCCTGCCAGGAGAAAACGATTTCCTTGCAGTTCTGGCCCTCGAAGTACTGTCTGATGAAAGCTTCGAGCACATCGTTGGCAATTCGCCACTGCTGAGGCCGACCGAGCAATTGCTGCTTCGAAAGGTAGTAGCAGTAAGTGCAGTCAAGGTTGCAGAGCGAGCCTGTGGGTTTGACCATCACATGCGTGCACCTCAGCGGCTTGCCCCGCCAGAGCCGCACTGATTGCTTTTCTGTCTGCATAGTCAGGGCTTTTCTGCTTCACTCTGTCCGAAGCTCCGTCCAGTTTGAGCATCATCTGCAGTGAAACGAGCAGGTTATATTCATCATTTCTTTTAAATCCCCATCTCCCTGCAGACACAGGGGGAGGGGGCGTATGCATTTATGGATGAACCATAAACAAGACTTGTGCGGCTCTTCCTCCGGTTGTTGCATCAGGTAAGACGCGGTGTGCTTCTCCCTCTAGAAACGAAAAGGCCGAGCATGCCTCCATTATCATCTTTGGCAGCTCGGCCATCTTGATCATTCAAGACCCGCCGCTTTCCGTCCCCCTCTCGCAAAGGGTTTGGCTTTGTCAGGGATCAAGTTTTCATGAATTTTGAATTTTGTTTTGAATAAATCATAGAGGCGCGGACTTGTCAATGGCAAGGACAGGCAACAATTCACTCTGTTGCAGAATTGGGCATGAGTAAGTAGTAAGTAGGAGGACAGACCCATGCCGCACTCGTCAACAGATATGATATAGTGTGCCAATTGTGTCCGGAGCTTTTGTTTGGCGTGATGTGAGCTCAACCGAACTTTGATGAGCAGAGGCCAGCCGCATTTTCTGACATAGCGAAGAGACGGAACAAATACTGAACTCTTGAGAAAAGCGTGAAATGATCATTGGGACTGCTATGCGGTGATCAGGCAGAGAACATTCATAAACAATTTGGGGAAAATGCTATATTTGAACTGTCGGCCCGCTGTCCGGCGAGAAGGCGGGGACAGGGAGTGGAGCGCTCATGGCACCGAAGAAGGCTAAATCGACCGCACCCGCAGGCTCTGCTCCGTACGAGGCCACCCGCACCGGGACCACGGTCCCCGCTATTACCCAGGCAATCCTCGACAACCTGCAATACGTCCAAGGAAGGGTCCCCCGGCTCGCTTCACGGAACGACTGGTACATGGCCGTGGCCTTTATGGCGCGGGACCGGATGCTCGATCGCTTCATCCGCTCGCTCCAGAAGCTTGCCGACCCCAAGGTCAAGATCGCGAGCTACCTCTCGGCGGAGTTCCTGATGGGACCGCACCTGGGGAACAACCTCCTCTGCCTCGGCATCACGGACCAGACGCGGGCGGCGGTCAAAGAGCTGGGCCAGGACCTGAACGATCTGCTCGAGCAGGAGGAGGAGCCGGGACTCGGCAACGGCGGACTCGGCAGGCTGGCTGCCTGCTACATGGACTCTCTCGCTTCGCTGAACGTTCCGGCCATCGGATACGGCATACGATACGAGTTCGGCATCTTCGACCAGGAGATCCGGGACGGCTGGCAGACCGAAAAGACCGACAAGTGGCTTCGCCTGGGGAATCCCTGGGAGATCTGCAGGCCCGAGATTGCCTATACAGTGAACTTCGGCGGCCACACAGAACAGTATCGCGACGATCAGGGCCGCTTCCGCGTGCGATGGGTCCCGAACCGCGTGGTCAAGGGAATCGCCTATGATACGCCGGTCCCCGCCTATCAGGATGAAACGGTCGACCTGCTGAGGCTGTGGAAGTCCGAG
>JBAIYC010000046.1:0-3183 GCA_037916085.1 Nitrospirota bacterium
ACATAACCGACGCGATGGTATTCCGGCTGAAGAACGCAGAAGGGACAGTGGTGCGAGGGGAGCTCATAGACGTAGGGACCGATGAAGGAGATCAGGGCAAGGATGCCCGACAGGAACGTGGCAACGGAGAAGAGGGCGACAAGGTAGCCTCCCCTGCCGCTCATAGCGAAGACCGCGCAGCTAATGATGACGAGAACCAGAGACATGGCCAGAGCAGCCTCCACTGTTCGCGCCGGAGCGGCGGCCAAGTCTGCTGCAACGCCGCGGGACGACGGGCTGAAGAGGCTCCCGCAGCAGGAAGTGATCACGTCCGGGTTCAGGCCCTTCGCGTACAGGAACTGCAGCACTGTCTCGAGGACCAGAAGCGGCGTGATGACCATAAGAAGAGCGTACTTTTTTCTGATCAGGGGGTAGTCCTCTGCCCGGCTGTCCGCCGTGTTCAAGATGAGCCAGAGCCCTGCCAGCAGGAAGTTCAGGATCTTCAGGACCAGCACGGGATAACCGTAACTGTTCACGTTCAGCGTACCGGCTGCGCACATCGCTCCGACGAAGAGCGGACAGAGACTGTCGGCGGTATAGACGAAGAGGAACAGGGAAAGAAGCTGGAACGCGAAGACGTTGCCGAGGATCGTGGAGATGAGGTAGGTTCGCCGCTCGAGATCGAGCTGAAGGCTGCTTCCGCTTGCGATGTCCCATTTCCGCAGGATAAGGGCGCCGTACCAGGACGCGTAGAGCGCAAGGAAACTGATCAGGCCCGAGGAGACGAGGAGGGCGATGATGCCTGGATGCAGGATCATGTCCCCGCTCCCTCGATGCGCCCGTCGCGCATGGACACGACCCTGTCGACCATGCCTGATTCATAGACCAGGGGATCGTGGCTTGCGATGATGACGGTCTTCTGCTGGTCACGGAGCCTGAGGATCATCTCCATGAACTCGCCGGAGAGCTTTGAGTCCAGGTGGGCCGTCGGCTCGTCGGCTATGATCACTGCGGGATCATTGATGAGCGCCCGGGCGATGGCGGTCCGCTGAGCCTCGCCTCCCGAAAGCCACTCCGCCCGTGAATGGGCGCGCGGCCCGATGCCGAAGAGATCGAGGAGTTTGTGGGCACGCATCACGAGCCTGCCGTGGTCCCCCCCCAGGGGGTAGGCCGGCAACATCACGTTCTCCAGGGCTGACACGCCCTTCACCAGGTTGAACTGCTGGAAGATGAACCCGAAGGTGCTGCGCCGGATACCGGTCAGGAACCGTTCGGGAAGGCTCGTGATCTCACGGCCTTCGAGATGTATCCGGCCTGCGGTCGGACGGGCCATGCACCCGATCAGGGAGAGCAGCGTGGTCTTGCCCGACCCGCTCGGGCCGCGGAGCACCGTCACCTTCCGCGCTTCGAGCGTAAGGCTGACGCCGTCCACCGCCGTGAGGGCATAGGACTTTCCTTCATTGAAAACCTTCCGGATGCCTTCTAGTTCGATCATGGTCACGCCCTCATGACCGCGTCGGGATCGATGGTCGCCGCCCGCCAGGATGGGATGATGGTGGCCACCGTATAGGGCACCACGGTCAGGAAGAAGAGCGTTGCCACCTGGTAGGCGCTGACCTCCGGCAGGAGACGGAACTCGGGATAGAGGACGGACCAGCCCTTCAGCACCGGTTCGAAGAGCGCAGCCGGCGTGAGGAACACATGAACGTAGGCCAGAAGGATGCCGGCAAGGAACGAGGTCAGCGAGATGACCGTCCCCTCCCAGAACTTGAGCCACAGCACGTCCGAGGTCTCCCATCCGATCGCCTTCAGCACGCCGATCTCCTTCTTTTCCTCGGCTGAGAGGCCCGAAGCCTTGTCCCAGGCGAAGATGACGAAGGCCAGCGCAACGGCAAACAGAATGACCACGACGATTCCGCTCCGCCAGTCGAAGATGCTGTCGTAGGTCCGGAGCACCTCGTTCCTGGAAATGGGCCGCGTGTCAGGGAGAAGACGAACGATCTTGCCGGCAACCGTGGCGATCTCGCGGCTATTCCGCACGTCCAGGACAATGTCGGTGTAGACCCCACCGGGCAGGTTAAAGAGCTTCCGGAAATCCTGTTCCGACAGGAGCATGAGGTCCGACGACACGAGTTCGGAATCGCTTGCAAGGATTCCCGCGACAGTGAAATAGGAAAGCTGTCCGTCATAGCCGCGGAGCGGCAGGATGTCCCCCGTCATCGCCGATCTCGACCGCGAAACACCGGCACCGATGACGACCGAGCCTGCCGGGTGTTCGAAGACCTCGGGAACCATGAGCGTATAGTTCGCGCCGACCACCGGGTCAAAATAGTATCCCCAGAGCCTGCCGCGGACAGCGCTCACACCCTTCACCGTCCTGATGCTGTCGGCATAGCCCGCCGGGATAAGATCATGCCTGCCGGCAACCATGCGCTGCACGATCATGGCAGGCGAGTCCCTGAGCACCAGCACGGCTTCCTTCCGCAGGGCATGGGTGAAGAACATGACGGACGCCAAGAGAACGACCAGCACCGTGTACACACAGATCAGGGCGATGTTCTTGCCCTTCCGCCGTGCAAGGGACGAGAGGGTGAAATCGAGGATGTTCCGCTGCTTCTCAATCCACGGGCGCATAACGCTCCTTGAGCACTGCTGGCGGCGTAAGCAGCGATCCGGACGGGAAATGTTCGAGGGCGAACGGGTGGTCCTGGAACGGAGTATGCAAGTCAGCCTGGGAGGGGTGGCGGGTATAACGGGCTTCGGAAAAGAGACAAAGATCAGTCAGCGCCAAGTCCCTGACGAGGACCGAGGAGCTCCGCAGATGCTCCGCGCTTCTTCCGCGCCGATACGCGGCATCGGTCGCAGCGAACACCAGCGCGATGGCCAGGAACCCCAGGAATGCAAAGAAGAGCGTGGACTTTCTCATGCGGCGGACTGCCCCGGAGGATCAGTCGAGCTCCTTCAGGACCGACGGCGTTATCTCCTTGAACCGGAGGACCTTGCTGCCCCGGTGATCCTTCAGGAACTCGCGGGCGTCCCCCTCTCGTGCAAAGGGAATCAGTTCCCTTCCCATGGGACCCGTGGTATCGCTCCCGAGCACATAGAAGGCTGCCCGTCCATCGATCGGCGTCACGCCATAGTAATCGTTCACGAATATTCTGTCAATGTCCTCGGCGGTCCTCCGCGGTGCGTATTCCTTCGTGC
>JBAIYC010000047.1:0-1525 GCA_037916085.1 Nitrospirota bacterium
CAGGTGCCGCCCGGGATCGCCGTGACGGTCACCCGGAACGACGGAAAGACGGCCAATGACGCGGTGAACGAACTCGTCTTCCACCTTATCGTGTCGATCATCGTGGTGATCGTGCTGCTCTATTTCACCCTGGGCTGGCGCGAGGCGGCCATCGTGGCGCTCGCCATCCCGCTGACGCTCTTTATCACGCTTGCCGTCGGCATGCTGGCCGGCCAGACCATCAACCGGATCACGCTCTTCGCACTGATCCTGTCGCTGGGCCTCCTGGTGGACGACGCCATCGTGGTGGTGGAGAACATCCACCGGCACTACCAGCTGCAGCAGCATTCGCGGCTCCAGGGCGCGATCAATGCGGTGAACGAGATCGGCATGCCCACGATCCTGGCAACCTTCACGGTGGTGCTGGCCTTCATTCCCATGGCCTTTGTGACCGGGATGATGGGGCCCTACATGCGTCCGATCCCCTTCAACGTGCCGGTAGCGATGATCACATCGCTCTTCGTGGCCTTCATTGTCACGCCCTGGGCAAGCTACCGCCTGATGCGGGGCGAGCACCACGGCGATCATTCGGTGCCGCTCGAGGAGACGAAGAGCTACCGGATCTACAGGCGGATCCTGGCGCCGCTCCTCGAGGACGGCCGGAAGCGCAGGGTTTTCATGGGGGTGGTGCTGGCGGTGTTCCTCGTCACCATGGCGTTCCCGCTGGTGCAGTGGGTGAAGTTCCGCATGCTGCCCAAGGCGAACAAGAACACCTTCCTCGTATCCATCGACATGCCTGCGGGCACGGCGCTCGAAACGACGGACCGCGCTGCGCGGGCGGTGGGGAACTACCTCCGGAGACTGCCGGAGCTCAAGGATTATGAGACCTACGTGGGCACCGGGTCGGTCATCGACTTCAACGGGTTGCTTCGGGGCGGCGCGTTCCGCGAGCAGAGCCACTTTGCCGACATCCGCGTGAACCTGGTCAGCAAGGAGGAGCGCAAGCGAAAGAGCGAGGAGATCGTGCTTGCGATCCGGCCGGAGATCGCGAAGATCGCGGCTGAGCAGGGTGCCAACATCAAGCTGGTTGAGGACCCGCCGGGGCCTCCCGTGCGTGCCACGGTGGTGGCGGAGATCTACGGGCCCGACTACGCCAAGCAGCGCCAGATCGCCGATGATATCAGGGCGCTCTTCGCACGGACGGACCAGGTGGTCGACATCGACGACAGCGTGAAGGAGTCGCAGGAGAAGTATCAGCTCGTCGTTGACAAGGAAAAGGCTGCGCGGGCAGGCATCTCAACGGAGCAGATCGTCCAGACCCTCCGCATGTCGGTCTCGGGCATGGCTGTCTCGACGCTCCATGTGCCTTCGGCGAAGAACCCTGTGGGGATCTTCCTCCGGTTGCCCAAGGGCGGACGCTCGGGCCTCTCGGACCTTGACCGCGTCTACGTGGCCGGTCCGCAGGGGAACCAGGTGCCGCTCTCGGCGCTCGTCACTGCGGAGCCTTCGGAGACGGACAAGGCCGTCTATCACAAGAACCTCGAGC
>JBAIYC010000048.1:0-2189 GCA_037916085.1 Nitrospirota bacterium
CGGATCGCGAAGATCTCCCGAATGTTCTTAGCTTCTATCCCATGGTCGATTAGCGCTCGGTGCAGCGATTCCCGCTTCACGTAGGACGTGACGACGACGCTGTCAAAGTCCATGTCGTTCAGTTCGGCGAGGGGCTGTATCTTCTTTCCGAAGAACGTCTCCTCGGTCTTGTCGGGGTCCACCACCCCGGCCAGCTCGAGCTTCGTCTCCTGCAGGGTGATGTAGGCGAACTCGGCGACCTCGTCGGCGCCGGCGAAGACGATCCGCTTCGCCCCCGCGCGCTCGAGCTCGAAGAAGAGCTGGCGGTAGTTGTTCTTGGCCTCGCGGTAGATCCGCGTGTAGTCCTGCAGGAGGTTGTAGGCAAGGCGAGTCTTCTCGGCGAAGCCCTTGGGGGTGAGGTAGTAGGCGTAGCGCTTCGGAGGGATGTTCTTGACCGTGATGTATCCCTTTGCCACGAGGTTCTTCACGTAGGAGTTGACGAGCCCGAGAGCGATGCCGAGACGCTGACTCAGGTCGCGCTGGGTGAGGGTGTCATTGTTCGAGAGCTCGTCGAGGATCTGGAGCGACCGGTACTGGCCGGATTCTGGCTGGGGAGGGGAGACAGTTGTCTTGTTCATGTTCTGAACACTATCACTCGGTTTGTCGAATGTCAAGGAAATTCCAGCATATTTTGTGTTCATAAAATGAAAGCACCTTTGGCAAACCGAGGAAAGCGTCTTCTTGCCGTTCTTTGCGGGAAGGCCCCTTGCTCGTCAGTGCCATCCAGGGCGAGAATGCTGTCCGTCACCGTATCGTTTGCAGAAAAGGCCCAGGGTCGCCATTGCGAGGAGCGATTGTAGCGACCAGAGACTATCTCAATAGGTTCTTGCCTGCGTCTGCTTCCCGTTGGCGTTTCCGTGAAAACGGAAATCCAGCATTTCCGGGTTTTCTGGATATGTTCTTTCGCGGGTATGACGGCATATCTGCGAAGCAACAATTTTGAAACAGGCTCCAGGCAATCTCGTAGAAAACCTCTTTACTCTCCCTGGCTCCGATGCTATCATTGCGCAGTCAGTCATCCATTCCCAGAGGATCGTTCCATGCGACCGAAGGTATGTCTTGCATTGGGCGGCGGCGCGGCCCGCGGGCTTGCCCACCTGGGCGTCCTGAAGGTGTTCGAGGACGCGAAACTGCCGGTCGATCTTCTAGCGGGCACGAGCCTCGGGGCCCTCATCGGAGGATTGTATGCCGCCCAGCCCGATGCAGCATACTGGATCGAGCGGGTAGACCACTACCTCCGGAGTTTCCGTTCCCGCAAGACCCGCCTGGAGTTCATCCGCAGGCTCGAACAGCCGAGCCAGAATCACGGTTTCTTCGCCGACATGGCGAACTTCGTGCGGAAAGGCTTCTTCTGGGGCGTCACGGCCACCAAGCCGGCATTCATTTCCGAGGCGGAGTATGAGGCCTTCCTGAATCCCCTGATCCCGGAGATCGCGATCGAGGAGACAAGGATCCCCTTCGGATGCGTCGCAACGGACATCCGCAACGGCAAACGGGTGGTCTTCACGAGCGGCCCGCTGCGCACCGCCATCCGGGCGAGCTGCGCCCTTCCCGGCATCTTCCCGCCGGTCAATGACAGCGGCATGCTGCTGGTGGACGGCGGGTGGGTCGAGCGGGTGCCGGTCATCTGCGCCCGGGACATGGACGCGGACGTCGTTATCGCCGTGGACGTCTCGAGCGAGATAGCTACCTTCGAGGACACATCGGGGCTCGATATCGTTCTCCGGGCTGACGCAGTGACGCGCGTTTTCCTGAACGAACTGCTTCTCGACGAGGCGGATGTGGTGATCCATCCCGATGTGGGAGAGGTCCACTGGGCGGATTTCAGCAAGCCCCGCGACCTGATCAAACAGGGGGAGCGCGCTGCTCTCGGCAAACTGGTTGAGCTTCGGGGCGCGATCCTTCACGCCGAGACACCCCAGCATACGCTGGTTGACCAGATCAGGATGATCAAGGACAAGATCGTCGAGAAGGTCGTCGGGCCGAAGGAGTAGATGGCCGACGACAGTCGAACTGGGGTCGAACCGCGGCAGGAAGGCCTTCATCCGGAGTCATTCGTGAACGTTGTCAAGCTCCTCACAACCGCCCATGACCTTTTCTCGACGGCCTCGCGACCGATCGTATGCCAAAACCCCTAATCATTGCCCATC
>JBAIYC010000049.1:0-3457 GCA_037916085.1 Nitrospirota bacterium
TTCTCTCAGAGGCGAACAGGCGCGGAGCAATGCGGGAAAGCTTGTCTCGTCAAGAATCTTAGTATGCCTTTTCCCTTGTGTCCTTCGCACGATCCCCGAGAAACGTTGCTGTCAGTGGGCGCAGACCGAAGACGATATCGCCGTGCAACGCAGAGTCTTCCGGTCTTCTCACACCTGCCACATCGTGGCTTCGAAGTCCTCGGTGGGCACCTTCACATGGATGAAGCCGCGGTAGGGCCACTTCTCCACCTCCGATCCCTTCCGCTCCACGGTGATGAAGAAGTGCAACTCGTCCTGGGGCTTCACACCGAGCAGCTCGAAGGGGATCGCGAGCTCGATCACCTCGTTCGCAGCGATGCTGTTGATCGCCGCGACCTCCTTCCGCTCGCTGTTCTCGCCCCGAAAGAGCACCGCTGTCACGCGCCGGTCCTTCGGGGTCACATGGATCTCGACATTCTGTCCTTTCGGCACAAGGAAGTTGATGAAGAACGCGAGGTCCGCCACCTTATCGTCCTGAAGGCTCTGGCTCGGGTCGAGGCGCAGGAACAGGTTGCGAAGATCGAAGCCGTAGTAGATATAGCTGATGATAGAGTCGCCGCGGTGCATGGCGCCGCCGCCGCGGGCCACATCGTAGTACCCGGCGGAAAGCCATTCGAAGTAGTTCGTGACCGTTCCGTCGATGGTGGGCGAGATGAAGGCCGTGAGCTCGACCGTGGGCCGGGCCTCACGGTCCTCCCGCAGGATGGGGATGTGGAGCTCATCGGGCACATCGAGGCCGATGATCCGGTACACGTTCATCAGGTGGGTGCGGAAGAGAAGGTCGAATTCGGCGTCGTTCTCCGAAAAATGGTCGTCGCCGTACCACCAGCACCAGTCGCTCCCTTCGGCGATGTAGATCTCCTCCCAGGCCTTCGCCAGCTTCTCGGGGTCCCCGTTCCGCTTCGAGTACTGCACGAGCGCATCTCGCGTCTGGCCGAGGAGGTCCCAGGCGCGGTTGTCTTCCTCATGTCCGATCCAGACGCGGAAGTTCGAGGAGATCCACGAGCCCGCATGCAGCCGTTCGATGCGGTCCTCGGCGGGATGCCGGTCCAGATACTCACTGACCGAGACGCACTGGAGCCCCTCTTCGCGGCTGAGCTTCTCATACAGATAGAGGAAAAAGTCCCTGCCGTCGTTGTGGTAGTACTCCCAGGCGTTCTCGCCGTCCAGGATGATCGAGACCAGGTGGGGCTTTCCGCTGGCGCCCTTCCGGATGCGGTGCAGGCGGTCGATCAGGTCGTGCACCGCGTTCTTATAGTCCCATTTGGAGTAGACGAAGCCCACGAGGTCGGACAAGGTGTGATCCCGGAAGACGACGGACACCGTCTTGTCGCCCTTGCCGGCCCGGTAGGGCTGGTACAGCATGTCGGGGTTCTTCATGAAGCCGCCGAAGTCCCGTTCGATGGCAATGCCCAGGGACCGCGCAAGCACTCCTTCGTCCGTGCCGATCCAACGGATGCCCTTCTCCACCAGAAGGGGGATGATCTCCTCGGCCACGGAACCCTCGGACGGCCACATACCGGCCGGCCGGGAGCCGAATATCTGCTCATGATAGGCCAGCGCCCGCTCCACCTGGACCTGCGCATCCTCGGGATGCGCGAAGCGGTTCTGCGGAAGCGAGATATCCGGCACGGCGACCCTTGCGAGGTCGGTATCCCACAGGAGAGGCAGGATGGGATGGTAGAACGGCGTCGTGGTCAATTCGATCCGACGCTCCGCCGTCAGTTTCCGGTATTCGGGAATGATGAGCGCCATCACCTCGCGCTGTTTCGCAACGAGAAGCAGTTTCTCCTCTTCGGTGAAGCCGGACCCTTTCTGGATCAGCCCCTTCACGAGGGGATCGTTCTGCTTGAAGATGGGATCGAACCACGTGAGGTTGAACCAGACCTGGAGATCGCGGTAGTCCTGGACCGTGAAGTACCGCGTGGCGTTCTCCAGGTCCTTGGGCGACACGCTCTTGCCGCGGCGTTCCAGCAGCATCCAGTAGGACGAATACGGCCTGATCATGGTATCCCAGTTCGCCATGAAGGAGTTCTTCAGCAGGAACAGCCTCTCCTGCTGCGTGAGGACCGCGGCCGGCTTAATCGTCAGGTCGAGGAACTTGTCCGTGGCATTCTGGTCCACGTAGTCCTGAATCTGCTTCAGGAGCGAAGGGACGAGATTGAAGGTCTGGTGAATAGCGGGGAAATCGGCGAGGAGCGCCGGCATGTCATAGTAGTCCTTGATGCCGTGCATCCGCACCCAGGGAAGCATGTAGACGCCCGTGAGGTCGTCCTTGTAGTACGGCTGGTGCATGTGCCAGACAAAAGCTATGGAAAGAGGGTTGGACATAGCTCACACCGGGCCCGGGAAACGACGCACTATGATACAAAGGGGTGACGGAGAATGTCAAACGATATTTCGGAGACGGGGACGTCTTGCGGACAGGTTCACTTCACCGCAGTGCTGTAATAGTAGACGATCTCGCCCGGCCGGGCAAGACCGATCTCATCCCGGGCGATCCGTTCGATGTAGGCCGGATCCTGTTTCAGGGAACGCACCTGCTGCATGAGTCGGAGGTTGTCCTGCTTGAGATGGGCGATCTCCGCACGAAGCGTATGCTCCCGAGCGTGCATGCGGAAATACTTGACCGCGCCCATCTCGCCCATGATAAGGGACCACAGCATCCACAGGCCTGCCAGGACCAGCAGGGAAATCATCAACCATTTCCTCCCCGCTGAGCGCCCCTGCCGCGGTGCCTTGACGTAATTCTTCCTTCGCATCCCGACCCTCGTCACTGCCGTAGCCGTCTATCCCTCATCCCGCTCCGGTCCCTGGCGGGTCCGGCTCCACGCCGGCCTTCGGGAACCCCGACAGGGCACATCGGGCAAGACGGTCCTGTTCGGAGTGGGACCATGATACCATGAACGAAGCCGCGAGGAAAGGACCCCGAATGAAAAACAAAACCACGAAAGACTTCTTCGTGGTCAAATGTCCCGTCAGGCATCTCACAAACCGCCGCAACGTTACTTCTTCTTCGGGGTCTTCTTGGCCTTCTTGGCCGGAGCCTTCTTCTTGGCAGCCATCGATGCATTCTCCTTCCTGTGTGAGGTCGCCCGTCTTCGGGTATCGCAACGACACCGGCCGCTGGATGCCGGGCGGTAGACCGGATGAATGCCGCCGGGGGAGCCTGTCCCCCGGCGTTTCCCCATCATGGGGCAATGTATATCTGATGACTACTTTTTCTTCGCCTTCTTCTTTGCCTTCTTCTTGGCCTTCTTCTTTGCCGGCATTGAGTGTCCACCCCCTTTCGGTCACCGCATCGTGAGCGGCCTTATCTGGATACAAGCTGAGGACTGTCGTTCAGCAGCGACATCTGCGAGTACTTATCCTTGAGCCGCGCGCTCACCAGGCCGAAGAACTCATCGGCATCCTTGAT
>JBAIYC010000050.1:0-6148 GCA_037916085.1 Nitrospirota bacterium
TGTCCGGCGCCGATCTGGCAAACCTCGTGAACGAAGCGGCGCTGCTCGCCGGTCGGGCCGGCAAGTCCCAGGTGGAGAACGATGATTTTGAGCGGGCCAAGGACAAGATCATGATGGGACTCGAACGCAGGTCCACGGTCATGAGTGACGAGGAAAAACGCATCACAGCCGTCCATGAGGCAGGCCATACGCTCGTCGCTAAGCTGATACCCGGGACCGACCCTGTGCACAAAGTTTCTATTATCCCGCGAGGGATGGCGCTTGGGGTAACGCTTCAACTGCCAACAGCCGACAAGTACCATTACAACCGAGAATATCTACTGAACGACATTGCGATATTCATGGGAGGCCGAGCAGCCGAAGAAATCGTGCTGAATAGCATGACTACCGGTGCGAGCAGTGATATCGAGCGTGCCTCGACGATGGCCCGCAGGATGGTGACGGAGTGGGGCATGAGCGACAAGCTCGGCCCACTGGCCTACGGCAAGAAGGAAGAGCAGATATTCCTGGGCCGAGAGATAGCCCAGCACCGCGACTACAGCGAGCATACCGCCGTTGAAATCGACAACGAAGTGAAGCGCGTCGTTATGGAAAACTACGAGCGAGCAAAACGACTGATCACCGAGCGGAAAGCAACGCTTGATGCTCTGACGAAGGCCCTGCTGGAAAAAGAGACGCTCGATGCCGCTGATATCGATGCCATCATCGCCAACGGCCAACCCTCGGCGGCGTAGGCACCTCCATGGCGCCCGCCCTCAGGATACATCGCGACCGGGCACTGACGGTCACCCTGAGCGGCCTCTCCGCGGGCGACGCCGCACTTCTCCAGAAGATCATCCTTACGTCAGACCGTCCGGAACGTCCGGCCTCGGAGCTCGCCGGGCCGGGCGTCCTTTCCATTCACGGCTCCATCGAGCAACTCCGTCACTGTCTCCGGCGCATCTCGGAACAGCAGCAGCTCCCCGCCTCCGTCCGTTCCCTTTTCACGTCCCGCCTTGACAACTATCTTCGCTCGGACTATAAGATATCCCTGAACGGGGCCAGCCTCGAGCTCGGCACACGGACCCATGTCATGGGGGTCCTGAACGTCACCCCGGACTCTTTTTCTGACGGCGGTCAGTTCGCTGCTCCTGACCATGCCGTGGCCCATGCACGGAGCATGGCATCCCAGGGAGCAGATATCATCGATATCGGCGGCGAATCGACGCGGCCAGGGGCGCTGCCGCTCCCGGAAGCGGAGGAACTCCGGAGGGTCATCCCGGTCATCGAGAAGCTGTCCGCAGAGGTTCCCGTCCCGCTTTCCATAGACACGTACAAGGCGTCCGTCGCAGAACGAGCGCTTCGGGCAGGGGCCTCCCTCGTGAACGATATCAGCGGCCTCCGGTTCTCGCCGGACATGGCGAAGGTCATCGCGGACCGGGGCGCGGCCATCATCCTGATGCATATCAAGGGGACGCCGCGGAACATGCAGACGGACCCTGTCTATGACGATGTCATCAGCGAGATTACGGCGTACCTCGCCGAGAGCATCACCATCGCGACCGGGGCCGGCATTCCCCGGGACCGCATTTTGATCGATCCGGGCATCGGCTTCGGGAAGAACCTTGAGCACAACCTGACCATCCTGCGGCGCCTTGACGAGTTCAGGGTCCTGGGATGCCCCCTTGTCCTCGGTACGTCGCGAAAACGGTTCATCGGCTCGATCTTGGACGTCCCGGAGCCGAGGGACCGGATCGAGGGCACGGCAGCCACCGTTGCCATCGGAATAGAGCGCGGAGCGCACATCATCAGGGTGCACGATGTCGGCCACATGGTCCGTGTCGCGCGCATGACCGATGCGATCGTGAAGAGCAGAAGTCTGTAATCACTAATTGAGCGATCGCGTCTATGGCCTCAGCACTGAATCAGCCAGGTACCGATCACGCAGTTACATCAGAACCTCATGACCGCCAATTTCGCAGAAATACGGGAGGCCCTTGCGCACTACCGGTGGTTCCAGGACACCGTGGATATTGCGCTGGTCTATTTTCTCTTTTACCGGCTCCTTCTGATCATCAAGGGGACCAGGGCCTTCCAGATGCTCCTGGGCATCGGCCTCATCGTTATCGCCCTCATCGCTTCCCAGATGTTGGAATTCTATACCCTCGACTGGGTCATCCACAGTTTCTGGTCCCAGATCGTGATCGCCGTCGTCATCCTGTTCCAGCCCGAGATCCGTCGTGCCCTTGCGCAGATGGGCGAACGCCGCTTCTTCAGGAGCCTCTCTCCCGTCGAGAGCTCGAAGTTCATCGAGGAGATCGTAAAGGCATCGGTCTCCATGGCGAACAAGCGCATCGGCGCGCTTATCGTGCTCGAGAGGGAAACGGACCTCGCGACCATCGTGGAGATGGGCACGAGCCTCGATGCCAAGGTCTCCAAGGAGATCCTGACCAGCATCTTCCTCCCCTACTCGCCCATTCACGACGGGGCTACGATCATCCGCAGCGGACGGATCATCGCTGCGGGCTGTTTCCTGCCCCTGACACTTTCAACGAACATCTCCAAGACCCTGGGAACGCGCCACCGCGCGGCAGTCGGTCTGACCGAGGAGACCGACGCTGTCGTCGTGGTGGTTTCGGAGGAGACCGGAGAAATATCCGTCGTGAAGGACGGCGTCATCGAATCGAATCTCGACGCACCCAGGCTCCGAAAGACGGTCTCGGAGCTCTTCGTGCAGCAGAACAAACAGCGAAAGGCATGATGTCATGGACCTGAGACGGACCTTCCTCGAAAACTGGCCCATCAAGCTGGTATCCCTCCTCCTGGCCGTGACGCTCTGGCTCTACGTCACCTCCAAGGGAAAGTCCGAGCTGTCGCTTTCCGTTCCGCTGGAGCTTCGGAACATCCCTCAGGGCATGGCCGTCGTGGGCGATCTGCCGGCAAGGATCGAGGTCCGTCTTCAGGGCCAGGAGCGAGCGCTCCGCGACATCTCGTCCTTCAAAAAGGTCCTGGGCATCGTTGATCTCTCACGGGCCCGGGACGGCGTCAACCGGATCCACCTCTCACCCGATGATATCCGTCGACCCGCAGGCGTCTCGGTCACCTATCTTTCTCCTATGGAGATTGAGGTCCGGCTGGAGCAGCTGGTGCAGCGGACCTTCCGGCTGAAGGCCGTCATCCAGGGCCGCCCCGCCCCCGGGTACCGCGTCACAGGTGTGACCGTCAAACCGTCCAGGATCACGCTTGAGGGTCCCGCGGGCGTCATGCAGGCCTTCACCCGACTCCAGACCATGCCGATCGACATTACGGACCTCAAGGAACAGTTCACGCTGACACCCCGCATCGACTACCAGGGAAGGACCGTCAGGGTACTGGATCCGGAAATCGGCGTCACCGTCATCATTCAGAAGGAGCAGCGATGAGAAAACTCTTCGGCACCGACGGCGTGCGGGGTGTGGCAAATCAGGAACCCATGACCTCCGAAATGGCGCTACGCATTGGCAGGGCCGCAGCCCACGTCTTCAGGGATTCCACGCGACGCCACCGCGTTGTGATCGGCAAGGACACGCGGCTTTCAGGGTATATGATCGAAAGTGCCCTCACCGCAGGGCTCTGTTCCATGGGCATGGATGTCCTGCTCGTTGGACCGGTCCCGACACCAGGCATTGCGTTCCTGACCCGTAGCCTCCGTGCAGATGCCGGGGTCGTCATCTCGGCCTCCCATAATCCCTACGAGGATAACGGGATCAAGTTCTTCGGCCGTGACGGGTTCAAGCTGCCCGACTCGGTCGAGGCCAAAATGGAGGAAGTCATCTTTTCCGGCTCTGTGGACGCTATTCGCCCCACGGCGGCCGAGATCGGCAAGGCCCTCCGGATCGATGACGCCCTCGGCCGATACAACGAGTATGTTAAGTCGTCCATCCCGCGCGGAATGGACCTAACGGGCCTCAGGATCGTGGTGGACTCCGCTAACGGAGCGGCCTACAAGATCGGGCCGCGCATCCTTGTGGAACTGGGTGCCTCCGTCGTCTCGCTCTACGACCAGCCGAACGGCGCCAACATCAACCAGGGGTGTGGCTCGCTCCATCCCGAGATGATCAGCCGCGCCGTCATCGCCAACGGAGCCGATATCGGCATTGCCTTTGACGGGGATGCCGACCGGGCCATCCTCTGCGACGAGAACGGCAAGGTCGTGGACGGCGACGCGATCATGGCCATCTGCGCCCTCCAGTTCATGCGCGAAGGCCGACTGCGCCACAACACCCTGGTCGCGACGGTCATGAGCAACCTCGGCCTTGAGCGGGCCATGCAGGAGGCAGGGGGCAGACTTCTCCGCGCAGCTGTCGGTGACCGTTATGTCATGGAAAAGATGCTCGAAGGAGGTTATAATCTGGGCGGCGAGCAATCCGGCCACCTCATTTTCCTTGACCACAACACCACCGGCGATGGCCTGATAACAGCGCTCCAGGTCCTCGCGATCATGAAGCAGGAAGCCAAGCCCCTTTCGCGGCTTGCTGCGTGCATGCGGTCCTATCCCCAGGTGCTCGTGAACGTCAAGGTTCGCGAGAAGCGCGACCTCCTGTCGGTCCCCGAGATCGCACCGCGTATTGCCGCGATCGAGAATGCTCTTGGCACAAATGGCCGTCTGCTCATCCGCTATTCCGGGACCGAACCCAAGCTCCGCATCATGCTGGAGGGAGACAACGAGGACGAGATCAGGCGGTATGCCGACGAACTTGCAGGCCTCGTCCGGGCGAAACTGTCCTAATGTGGTGTTTTTTTTACCCGCCTGTGCTACACTCCTATCATGTCATGCGCGGGACGGCAGGGAGGCATGGTCATGAATGACAGTCAGAAGGTCATCCTGAGATTTGCGAACGGAAAGATGCTCAAGGGATTCATCAAGGACCTGAAGATCGACGGCGACCATCTTTTCATCGAGGACGAGACGAGCCACCAGCTCAAGGTGCGGACCAAGGAACTGAAGGCCATCTTCTATGTCAAGCGGTTCGAAGGCGACCGCACCTATGTGGAGAAAAAGACCTTTTCCGGGACACGCCCCAATTCGAAACGCATCTTCGTCAAGTTCCGCGACGGCGAGAACATGATGGGATTCATTGAAGGCGAGATCCCCTGGCGGCACGGTTTCTTCCTGGAGTCCATGCAGGAAAAGGCATTTACCCTCATCCCTGTCGACGAGGACGGCAATAATGTCAGGGTCCTGGTCTTCACGAGCGCCGTGAAGGATGTGGCAATGATCGGCACCTAGGTCGGGCGAAGCCCCCATTCCGTTCCTGCACCTTCTCACGTACGATCCCATGCTAATCCCCCTCGTTCCCCTTGCGCTCGCGTACATCACCGGGATCCTTCTTGGCCAGGCGTTCCTTTATGTTCCCTGCTCCGTTGCTGCCGTGACGGCTTGCACCGTGACCGCCAGTTTGTTCCGCTCCCGAACCGTTGGATGGCCCCTCCGGCAGGTTGCCAGCGCCTCCTTCGCCGCCCTTGCGGGCGCTTCCCTTCTCATCACATCTGCGACGTACCTACCGGCGGATCACTACAGCCGGGCGCTCGGCCAACCGGCAATGGTCCAGGAGGTTTCCGGCAGGATATCGTCGCCTCTAGAACGCTCAGATGACCGCGTCGTTTTTCTCCTGGCCGTTTCCGCCGTGAACGGCAAGGCCGCCTCGGGCGACCTGCGCGTCACCGTCCGTGAGGCCCTTCCGGCCTTCGGCCGGGGGGACAGCGTCCGGATGACCGGCCGGATATCACCTCCCCGTTCCTATCGCAACCCCGGGGGCTTTGATTATCGGGCCTTTCTTGCCCGGCAGGGCGTGCATGCCGTCATGACCGTCAAACGTGGAATGGACCTACAGATCGAATCGCGTGGAACCGGTCCGCTCCGCTTGGTCGAGGACCTGCGGGAACGCATGCGACAGGCCTTTCTCGGAAGCACGCGCGGTGACGGCTCCGCGGTCCTGCGCGCAATGGTCCTGGGAGATACCAGCGGCCTCACCGAAGATCTGCGTCAGCGGTTCATGACCGCGGGCGTCACCCATATCCTGTCCATTTCCGGGTCACATCTTGGCCTCGTAGCCGTGCTCTCATTCTGGCTTTTCCGGAACATCCTCTTTCTCCTGCCGGAGCGAACCTACCACCGCATCACCCTCAG
>JBAIYC010000051.1:0-20388 GCA_037916085.1 Nitrospirota bacterium
TATGGACCGTATACAGGTCGGACTGGACGGTCTGGATGGAGATGATAAGGTGGCGGCGCAGGTCCTCGATCTGGTGCAGCGTCACGAGCCTGCTGAGCGTCGACGTCGTGTTCGAAATATAGAGCGAGGCCGTGATCGCACCGGATGCGGAGATGGCGAAGAGGAGCAGGAGCGATGCGATGATCTTTCGTTTCATGGTGCCGACCTTTGTGGCGCCGTCCCGGCTGCGCTATTCATTGCGGTAGTTGTATTGCTGGATGTCGATCCCCGCTTGCTCAACGAGACGCAAGACGGGATCATAGTCCTCTGCCGTCGTCTCGATGAACTTGAGGGCACCGAACTGCTCCAGGACCTTCTTGCCGGCGGGGTCATGGTCCAGCCCCAGGAGCGCTTCCTTCAGTTTCTTCTTCATATCGTCGCCCAGGTCCTTGCGCACGCAAAGGCCGTTCGAGGGGACCCAGGGGGAGACGGCGAGGATAACGAGGTCCTTGTCCACGAGGGGGTCCTCCTTGCGCACGCGGTCATAGATGCTGTGCTTGGCAGCGCCGACATCGGCTTTACGGTTGAGGACCGAGCTGATGGCCGCGTCGTGGCTGCCCGTGAAAAAGTACTCACTGAAGAATCCGTCCGGAGACTGGACGCCGTTCTCGCGCATCCAAGCCAGGGGGAAAATATATCCCGCCGTGGTCGCCTTTTCCACGAAGGCCATGCGCTTCCCCTTCATGTCCTTGATGGTCCTGATGCCGCTGTCCTTTCGCACGAAGATGTAGCCTCTATAGGACGAGGTGTTGTCGAGGTTCACGGGTCGGGCCAGCGGGACCACGCCGAGCTTCTGGATGGCGAGAGCTCCGGTGAAGGACCCGAAGAACGCAGCGTCCATCTTTTCCGCGGTGAAGCTTTCGATGATGTTCCCGTACCTGCTGAGGATCGTGAACTCCACCGGGACCCCGGTCTTCTGCGCAAGATACTCGGTGAGCAGCTTGAAACGCTGCTTCTGCTTGAAGATGTTCATCTCCGGGATGAGGCCGATCAGGAGCTTCTTGTGCGCGTGTTGGGCCGCCGCGGCGGTGGCGGCCGTCATCAGGGCGAAGGCCAGAAGGGATGCGAGAAACGGTAGGGTCCGGGGCGGACGTCGTTTCGTCATGGCGGGTCCTCCCGTCGACGGGTAGTACGGCGACTTTGTCCATAGTATAAAGAAAACCGGGAGCCATGTCAAGTAAAATTTGTGTACACCACAAGATTATGGTTGCGCAATCTTTCCAGTCCCTGGTATGACGTGCGTCATGGCCCGGGAGGGGGAGGGTGGTATAATGCGCCCATGTCCTATCCGCGAACGTCCATTCGCTATCTCCGGTATGCCGTTCAGGCCACGGTCCTGCTGATCACCATTCTTGCCGGCTGGCAATTCTACCGCTTCGTGCTCCATTTCGAGGACCCGGCGCAGCCCTTTGTCCAGCGACCACCGTCGGTGGACGGGTTTCTTCCCATCGGCGGGCTGATGGCCTTCAAGGTCTTCGTCTTCAGCGGCATCATTGAGCCAATCCATCCTTCGGGCCTCGTGCTCTTCATCGCGATCACTGCGGTGTCGTTCCTCCTGAAGAAGGGTTTCTGCGGATGGCTCTGCCCCATCGGCACGGTGTCGCAGTACTTCTGGATGCTGGGCGAGAAGGTCTTCGGCAAGAACTTCCGCGTCGAGCGGTACACCGATATCGGTCTCAGGAGCATCAAGTACATTCTTCTCTCGTTCTTCTTCTGGATCATCATGATCGCCATGGGCACGACCATGATCGTGATGTTCTTCGGTTCCGATTACTACAAGATCGCCGATGTGAAGATGCTCAAGTTCTTCACCGACATGTCGCGCCTCACCTTCTGGGTGCTCCTGGCGCTCGGCGGCCTGTCCGTCCTGTACAAGAACTTCTGGTGCCGCTATCTTTGTCCCTACGGTGCGCTTCTGGGGCTGCTCTCGCGCCTGAGCCCATTCAAAGTCCGGCGGGTCGATGAAAAATGCACCCACTGCCGGGCCTGCACGCGGTCCTGTCCGGCCCTCCTCGACGTTGAGAAGCTCGGGGTCGTGAAATCCGGTGAGTGCTTCGGGTGCATGACCTGCGTGAGCGCCTGTCCCGCGCCCGGTGCCCTGGACATGACCCTGAAGACCGGGAAGACCATCCGTCCGCTCAAACCGGCGATCTATGTGGTCCTGCTCCTCTCTCTGTTCTATCTCATCATCGGCCTGGGCATAGCGACGGGAAAGTGGCATTCCCAGATTCCGATGGAAGAGTACCAGCGCCTCATCCCTCACGCCGACGAGCTCGAACACTGATCTCCTGCCTTTCTTGCGTTGCTTTCAGGCTCTGCCGTCCGGCAATGCCAAAGAACTTGCCTAAGCAAGCGATTTAATTTATAGTATGCTAATCTTCCGTGGCACCAGGCCGCACGCTGTTGCGGCGGGGAACCGTCAGGAGCAAGAGGATCTTCGGCGTGCCGCTGTCTCATGGGCCGAAGGGCACATGCCGATGACGGTGCAATCGACCAGGGGCTTCGGCCGTCGCTGCTTGTCCGTTCAGGGGATGCGACCTGGACGGCAAAGAGACGTCCGAGGACGTGCTGATCCCGATAGGCAGGTCCTCCAGCAATGCGGTCCAACTTGCGGCGCAGCAGGGGAAGAGTTCGGATGAAGAATTTGCTTCGGGTCCTGTGTGGCTGCGCCGTGTTGATGTTCACGGGCGCAGCTGTCCCGGCAGCAGATGGCGAGCGCGTGCTAACGCAGCAGGAGCAGGCATTCTACGCGTCGTCCATCGTGCCGGCTCTCCACGTGATCAAGCGTTCCCTGCCGTCTGCACCCGAGGGATGGGCGCGGGAGGCCGAGACCGCCATCGAAGCCGGCTCTTCCGGGATCCCCGCCAGCGACATCGAAGGCTTCCATTTCACCTATACGGTGAGCTACCGGCGGACCGCTGGCGTCGGGGAGGAGACGGCGAAGCTCCACAGGGCGGCGGAGGAGGTCCTGAAGAGGAACAATGATGAGGCGGAGGCACAGCTTCGGGACCTCATGTCGAAGCAGGCTGACACTGAGAAGGATATCCGGAAGGCTCAGCAGAGCAAGGAGACCGGCAGGGAGCGCAGGCTCCGGAAGCAGCTGGGGGAGATACAGAAGAGCATCGGCGACGTACCGCAGGAACGCGACCGGAAGATCCGTGAGGAGACCGACCCCTTGCTCGTAAGGGACACGGTCCTTGAGGTCAGCGTGACGGTCAACGAGAGCTTCGCCGAGTATCCCGATCTCAGGTCCTTCACGCGTCCCAAGGCCGCCTTTGCGCTCCGGAAGGACGGCGAGCGGGAGGGCAGCCTGGGCTGGAAACCCGGCAGGACGGTGATCCTCTACGGCGACTGGCAGGAAGTGAAGAACAATTCCTTCCGTTTGCGGAGAGAGGAGCGCCCTCTTTCGCCGCGGGCGCAATCCATCCTGATCGCCATCACGGGCGATCGGACAAGGGCCGAGCAATTCCTGAAGAGGACGGACCTGCGTTCCATCCTCGAACTCATGAAATAACTGCCTGCCCCAGCGGGCAGCAGATCACTGGGAGGAACAATGAGGATTCTCGGTATTTCGACGGTCGTGATGTGCGCCGCCCTGGTCCTTGGCAATTCGGCACCTGCCGTGGCGGCCAAGAATCCGGCGGACTACGGCAGGGTTGTTATCAGCAGTGCTTCGGGGAAGGCCCAGCTCGCTCCTGCTGTCTTCGATCACTGGCTGCACCGGGCCAAGTACACCTGCAGGCTCTGCCATGTGGACATCACCTTTGCCATGAAGGCGAACGGGACGGGGATCACGGAGGCCGACAATAAGAAAGGCGTGTACTGCGGCGTGTGTCACAACGGCAAGATGCAGTTCGGGGGCAAGACGGTGTTCGCCGCCTGCTCCGAGGACCGGTCCGACATGAAGCGCTGCGAACGGTGCCATGTTCCCCCGGGAGCGGCCTCTGGCAGGGATGCCGCGTTCAGCGCGCTTACGGCGAAGCTCCCGAAGGACAAGTTCGGCAACGGCGTCAATTGGGAGAAGGCAGCCGAGGAGGGATTGATCCAGCCGGTCGATTTTCTGGAAGGGGTCTCGATCGCAAGGTCCACCCAGCCGATCCAGAAGGATTTCACCATCCAGCCCAAGGATGCAGGAAAGGCCCAGATCCTCTTCTCTCACAAGAAGCACGTGCTCTGGAACGGCTGCGAGGTCTGTCATCCCGATCTCTTCATGGGCCGCAAGCGTGGCGCAACGAAGTATTCTATGAAGGAGATCGAGCAGGGGAAGTTCTGCGGCGTCTGCCACACGACTGTGGCCTTCCCTCTCGAGGATTGCAGCAGGTGTCATTCTCAGCCGGCAAAGTAAGGTTCGGCGATTGTTGACCGGGACCAGGGTCCGCTGCAGCCTTCTTGCCTGGCTCGGATTTGCGCAGAAGCGAGGTGCTATTCCATGATGGTCCGATCGATAAAGCGCAGCGTGCTCTCCGTGCTCCTTCTTCTTGCACTCATCGCGCCGGCAGCAGCAGTGGGCCCGGACAAAAAACTGACCTGGCCGGGGGGAGGCCGGGGCAAGGTCACCTTCGACGGCGAGGACCATAGCGATGAGAACTATGCCTGCACGGACTGTCATCCGCGGCTCTTTGCCATGAAGTACGGCACAGCGAAGATGACCATGGATGCAATGAAAAAGGGCCAGTACTGCGGCGCCTGCCACAATGGGGTCCGTGCGTTCTCGACGACCGATCCCGACCGCTGCGAGCAATGTCACAGGAAGTCTCGTCAGGAGAGAAGGAAGCGCAGCGACGGCTTCCGATAGGAGATGTGACCGTCCTATGCGGATCCGCCGCGGACCGAGGGGGATTCCTCGGTCCGCGCTTCTCTCCGAGGAGGGGAACAGTGGGCCCTCGATGCGTTTGGTGCGACAAGGAACTCGGCCCGCAGAGGTCCGGCCGGATCGCCCATGCCCTCTGCGGCCGCTGCAGCGAGAGCTTCGTGTTCCAGATGGGCGTGCCGCTCCAGACGCTCATCGACAGTCTCCCGGCCCCCATCTTCGTCGTCGATAACAATATGAGAGTAAAAGCCGCGAACCGCGAGGGCTGTGCTTTGCTCAAGAAGGGCAGCGAAGCGGTCCTGGAGCAGCTGGGCGGCGTGGTCTTCGAATGCGCCCATGCCCAGCTGCCCGAAGGCTGCGGCAGGACCGTTCATTGCTCGGGGTGCGCTATCCGCCGGTCGGTCTATCACACCTGGGAGACCGGCGAACGCCTCGTCAATGTGCCGGCGACGCTCGGTAGCGCCCGTCCGGGCGAGGCCTCCGCAATCGCCCTCCTGGTCTCGACCGAACGGATGGGAGACGTGATCCTGCTGGAGGTCGAGCGGCCGGGACGAGGGGTCTGATTCTTGTTGCCAACGTACTGAAAGGGAAAAAGGAGGGACCATGTTCGACAAGATCTTCAAGACGTTCCTGCTCATCGCCATTGCGATCTTTCTCGTCATCTGCTTTACGGCGACGCAGAAGAGCCGGTACGAGATTGTGACCCAGTACGAAAACAGCATGGGCATCTTCGACAACCAGCTCGGCGTCGTCTACATGCTCGATCTCGAGACGGACCAGTGGACCGTCATCAAGCCGTTCACGAAGAGCCAATCGATCTGACGGAGCAGCTCCGGGGGCGGGAGCAGCGATGACCGGACCGCTTTCGGCGGTCACGGGTAAAGGACGGGGAAAGGAACACGAAGCATGGAACTGGATGTACGGCTGAATGACCGGTCGGTCTCGATCGCGATCGCCGACCCCTTTCACCTGGACCTAGACGCGATAACAGGAAGGATCGGGGACCTCTTTGCGGGACAGGGAACCTCGATGGACGGTCTCGATATCGAAGGAATCGTGCCTCTGATGGTCAGGGGCGTTGCCGGATGCGAGGCAGGCTGTCCGGCCAATGCAAAAGAACTCGTGGAGCGGGGATACCGCAACTTCCATCTGGCCTATGTCGAGGGAGGCATCCTGACGGCGCAGGCGAACGTAACAGGCGGGAGGACCGTGACGCTGAAACTGTTCCCGGACTTCTAATTGTACTTCCCCATGCTTCACCGTCTGGAGGTAGTGTCATGAGCGGACCAGCGCTAATGAGCAGCCGGATGCGGTACATCCTGGTCGTCGATTCCGGCTGGAACGAGCGTTTCACACTGAGCATGCTCCTGCAGCGGTTCGGCTACGCAGTAGCAAGCTCGAGCAGCGCGGCGGAGGGGATCGAGTTCCTGTGCGTAGCTCCCCCTGTTGCGGTCTTTGCTGAGGCGGGAGCGGCCGGAGACGAACTCGCCAGGCGGCTTGCAGCGGACATCAGGTTCCGGGACACGCCGCTGGTCATGGTCACTGACAGGCAGGACAGCCGGCTCGACGAGCGGCTGCAACGGGGGGAGCTTGCGGGTCTGCTGCGGACCCCCCTCAACCCTGACGAAGTCTTTCGCGTCATCCAGGCGGTTATTGAAAAAGGCAGACGCGAGAACATCCGCATTGCCACGGCACTGCGGGCGGTGCTGAACGACGAGCAGGGAACGACCGAAGGCTTCGTCACCGTCCTGTCGCAGTACGGGATGTTCTTCCGCACCATGGAACCGCGACCGGTGAACACATCGGTCCCTGTCGTCGTTTCCTTCGGCGACCGGAGCGTGGAGATCCAGGCCCGTGTGCTCTATGTCGTCTCTTTCGAGGCCGGACCGTTCTGCGAACCCGGAATGGGCATGAAATTTACGGGCATCGGCGCCGAGGGCAGCGCCCTGATCCGGTTCTTCATCTACGACCGGCTGGGCGCGGGAATCCGTCCCCCGGGGCCCTTCCAGGCTGCGGGCACGGCGTGACTTAGTCCGACCATGACGATCTTCTTCTTGAAATCGATGCTGTCCCTGCTGGCGCTCGTGCTCGCCGCCTACGGCATGTATACCATGTTCGAGATCGTCGGCAGGCAAGCGGCTGCGGACCAGGCGGTACGGCTGAAGCGTCGCCACAGAATCTCCGGCTATGTCTACGTCCTGCTCTTCGTCCTCGTCTCGTACCTCTGCGTCGGTTTTCTTGCGGCATCGAAAGCGGAGTTTTCCTCCCGGACCGCGCTCCATGTGCTGCTTGCCCTTGCCATCATCGCGCTCTTCATCGTCAAGGTGCTCTTCGTTCGCCGCTACCGCCAGTTCTACGCTCACGCCAGGACCATTGGCACCCTGCTGGGGATCCTGACCTTTGCGCTTGTGGGGATGTCGGCGGGATTCTACTTGACGGTAAGCCGGTTTGGACTGGACCGGACCGAGGACAAGAGCGTCTACTACTCATTGCGCGGCCCCTTCCTTGCGGTGCGGCAGGTCGCGGTGCCGTCGGCGATGGCGATCAGAACAGACCGGCTGAGCATTGCCCGGGGCAGGACCCTTTTCATGTCGCGGTGCGCTGCCTGCCATGATCCGGCAAGCACCAGAACGATCGTCGGTCCCGGGCTCAAGGGGCTGCTCCGTAACCCGGTGCTGCCGGTGAGCAAGCGTCCTGCAACGCCCGAGAGCATCCGTTTCCAGCTTCGTCAGCCCATGGGCCGGATGCCGTCCTTTGCCTACCTGTCCGAAGACGAGATCGCCGACCTCATCGCCTATCTGAATACGCTCTGACCGTCCTTCCGCTGCCACATGAGCTGCACCTCCTGATTCAGACCGAGCGCCGGTTCCTTCTGTCGGTGCGGGACAGAGCGCGATATCGACAGCACATGCAGCCCTCCTTACCGCGTCAGCGGCGCAGCGATGCCATCCCTTTTTTGTCCTGTTCCGTCCCTTGACATTTGGAGATTTTCATCTATGGTTGAAGTAGCGGGCCGTCAATGCTGCAATCCGTAGAGAGGAGGGAAGGGGCATGTTCATCCACCAGAGCATATCCGGGCGAAGCAAAGGCGGTTGCGGGAAGATGGCCGTTGCCATGCTGCTCGTGGGCCTGATCGCACGGGTCCTTCTTTCTCCTTTCTTGGCCGTGGCTGCAGAGCCGGCAGCGAACGAAGAGGTGTCGACCTGTCTCTCCTGTCATGGCTCACCGGGCGCGGTCAAGACCTTCGGCGACGGAAGCAAGATGTCGGTGCAGGTCGACGGGAAGCAGTTCGCGGCCTCGGTGCACGGATCTCTCGGATGCACTGCCTGCCACGGTGATGTCGACCTGAACACCCATCCCGGGACGTCCTATGCGTCGAAGATGCAGTTCCAGCGCCGAGTCTCGTCCGCCTGCAGGAACTGCCACGATGACCGCCAGCTGATGGCGAACCCGCAGCACCAGCGTGCGATCAACCGCGAGAACGCGCCGCCCTGTTCTTCCTGCCACGGATCCCACGGGATCAAGATGACCCTGGTCCGCAAGAACCGGGCGAGCACGACCCAATACTGCCTTACCTGCCACAGGCAGCCGCTCACCAGGACGATCAACGGCACGACCGTTTCCTTGACCATCGATGAGGCGTGGCTCAAGGAGTCGGTCCATCGGAACCACGAGTGCACCGACTGCCATACGGCCTATTCGAAGACATTCCATCCTTCACCGAAGGCGTTGGACAGCGTCCGCGAGCTCTCCCGCCTTGCATCGGAGACCTGCGATCGATGCCACCTGGCGCAGGCGGTGCGGCAGCGCGACAGCGTCCACCGGGCCCTGCTCAGCCGTGGCGATCAGGCTGCGCCCGGTTGTTCCGACTGCCACGGCAGCCACCAGATCGGCCCCGCTGCGAAAATCGACACCTTGGACGGCCTGCCGTGCAAGCGATGTCACCAGGAGATCTTCGGTGCTTACAAGGCGAGCGTCCACGGCAGGACAGTGAGCAGCGGCAAGGGAGGTGCGCCGCTCTGCGCAGGCTGCCACCGGGCGCATGATGTGAAGCCGGCAATGGCGTCCCGTTCGCCCCGTGACATGTGCCTGAGCTGCCATCCGGCCTTTGAGGCGGACCACGGGAAATGGCTCCCCAACCCCCAGGCCCATCTCCAGATGGTCAGCTGTACCTCCTGCCACGTGCCGCTCGATTTCAAACGTCGCATCTACCTGCGGCTGACCGATGCAGCCTCGGGGCAGCTACTGACGGACAAGGAAGTCCAGGTAAGCCTCCAGACGCGCGGCGTGAGCACACGTCAGATCGGACCGAAGGACCTCTGGCAGCTCTACCGGGACCTGAACAGCGAGCGGAAGATCAAGGTTGACGTTGCAGTGAGCATGGACGACGCCCTCCATGCCCATCATCTCGCCCCCAAAGAGCAGGCGGTCAGGAAGTGCGAAGCGTGCCATTCCGCCGATTCTTCCTTCTTCTTGTCCGCAGCTGTGGCGGTGGCGGGGCCGGACGGCCGTGAAGTGGATTTCGACGTTGATCCGGCGGTCCTCGGTTCCGTCTATGGCGCAGTTCTGCTCAAGCAGTTCTACGTGATGAGCGGCACCCGCTTGACGGCCATGGACTATGTCGGAGCGGCCATCATCCTCGGCGGGATCGCGGTACCGGCGGTCCACGGCTCCATCAGGTTCCTGACCCGACGGCTGCGGCGTGGGAGGGGCGAGGGAGCGGAAAGGAGGAAAGGATCATGAAGGGGAACTATCTCCAGCCACTGCCCGTGAGGATATGGCACTGGCTCAATGCCCTGTGCTTTTTCGCGCTCATCGTCACTGGTGCCCAGATCCGCTACCGCGGGATTCTGAACGTGATGCCCTTCCGCACCGCAGTGGACATCCACAACATCTGCGGCTTCTCTCTGATCGGCCTGTTTCTCGTCTGGCTGGCGTACTATGCCGGGACAGGCATGCTGAAGGTATATATCCCGGACCTGAACATCTGGAACTACATGCTCTCCTCCTGGAAGCAGGCGAAGTACTACGGTTACGGCATCTTTGTAGGAGATCCGAACCCCCATCACGCGACGCTGGAGCACAAGTTCAATCCCATGCAGCAGGTCGCCTATTTCAGTATCATGTTCCTTCTGCTGCCGCTCCAGATCGTCACGGGGGTCCTCCTGTGGGACATCGACCGGTTCGCAGTGGTCATCGATACATTGGGCGGGATCAAGGTCATAAGCGCCGCGCACCTGGTCCTGACCGTCTTCTTCACGGCCTTCCTGTTCGTCCATGTCTACCTCACGACCCTGGGCCCCACATGGTTCACGCACATCAAGGCCATGTTCACGGGCTACGAGGAGGAACCGGAAAAGGCCCCTTGATCGGACCGCTCATTTCGAGATTTCACCGGACCCGGCGGCCGCTCTCTTCATAGAAAGCGCATTCTTGATGTCTCTCCCGGGGGATCCCGCGGAGGATTCCGTGTACCCATCAGCAACCAAAATACTCGGTATATACCAAAAAAATTACTTGTTTTTTCTGTAGAAGTAGAGTAAAGTTTTCTTATCGTCGGGTATACGATCTTCGGTCGGTTGCCACAGGCAGAGCCCCGTCAGGGGTGATTTTTTTCGGAGAGGACATCTGTTCGGCATGCAGGCGCCTTTTATAGCGACGAGGACAAAGACGAAAATCCTGCTGGTGCAGAATGCCCTGACCATGGGCAACGGTACGAAACGGCACTTGGAAGGTAACGGCTATTCCGTGGTCTGGACAAGCTCCGGCATCTCGGCCCATGCCGCAGCTGAGCAGCAGACCGTGGACCTGATCCTGATCGACGTGGCGCTTCCCGACATCGAGGGGGGCGACCTGTGCAGGAGATTCCGGTCGCGAGACGCGACGAGCAGCGTGCCCATCGTTCTGCTCACCGCGCGGGGTCAGGTCCCCTTGCCGCCCGCGAACGGAGGGCCGGATGATTACCTCTCCAAACCCTATACCAAAGCAGAGCTGGACGCAAAGATCGTTTCCGCGCTCAGTGCAAGAGCCGCAGCCGCGCCTCCGGATCCGCCGCCTCCGATGACGCAGGCGTCTTCTATCGTCCCGGTGCGGGGCATAGACCCGAAGCCGGATTCGGGGCCTATCATTGTGAAGTCACCGGCAATCCCGGAGCAGAAGTCTCAGGAGCTGCCGCAGACGATTGATAGAGAGTCGTCGCCTTCCCGAACGGTTCTGGAACAGAAGCAGCCCGAGCCGTCCCGGGGAATCGACAAAGGAGCTTCGCCGCGGTCATCGTTGTCATCGAAAAGCAGGCATCCCGGCCAAGTTCGCGCATTCGGCGCTTGGGACAACGAGGTGGTTGATCCCGCCACAGGGCTGTTTGGCAAGAAGCAGTTTGAAGCCATGTTCTCAAAGGAGTTCAAGCGGAGCCGGCGTTTCAAGCAGCACATGAGCTGCATGCTCATCGACCTCGACGGACGGAGGATCGGAAGGGAAGGGGACGCCGCAACGCTCAGGGCCATCATCCGGCTCGTCCAGTGTACCATCCGGGAGGTGGACACCGCGGCTTGGTGGACCGGCGAGGCGTTCATCGTTCTGCTGCCGAACACCATGCGGTACGATGCCGTGCAGGCCGCGGCACGCGTCCTGGAGTCCGTGGCGAACCATCCCTTTTCGTGGTCCGATTCTTCCAAGGTGACACTCAGCATCGGCGTCGCAGGCATGCCTGACTTCAAGATCGAAACCGAGAAGAAGCTGATCGAAGCGGCAACAGCAGCGTGTAAGCGCGCCGGGGACCTGATGTTGCCCCGGCCCCGCAGTGAACGCTAGGGGTAATCCCTGAAGGAGCGAACCGTCGGGAAGAAGTGTCTTTAGAAAGGCATGAAAAAGGCAGCATGCGCCCCGATGATTCTGCCTTCTTTCCCTGACTTTTCTCGTGAACTTCCCTCGTGCCCGCTCTGGGGTGAGGACGGGTGAGAGGGGAAGACGTAGCAGCGATCGCGGAAGGAATGCAGGAGACCGCGCAGACCCTATTGTTCCGAATCTTCCTGGAAGCCGAGTGACCGCAGCATCCGCGGGTTACTTGAACGAGCCTACTTGCTGACGACTGCTACATAGCGGGCGTCTTTTTGATCGAGGGATACCAGCGTGTATCCCGTCATCTTGCACCAGGCCCGCAGGTCGTTGGGAAAAGCCGGGTCGTCGGCAGTGATCGTGATCTTTTCGCCCGCAGGTACTTCCCTGGCAGCCTTGCCAAGCTTGACGATGGGCATTGGACATTTTAAGCCTACGGCGTTCACTTCCATGGCGGTCACCTCCGAAACGCGCTCATCCTCTCCGGGTCGGGTTCTTCAATGAGCTTGACAGGCTCCGGCATGGCATGAGCCAGCCGTTCCGATCAGCACATGGTCCCTACACCGTGAAAGATAGCGTCCAAATAGACTGTCACAAGGGCATTTTATTTCAGATATGTTTAACAACTTAAATACTGCGGCCTCGCTTGTCAAGACAAAAAGAGCGTATTCAGAAGAGCAAGGGATTGCCGCCGTCCGCGGGGAGACCGGCACCGGCCGTGACAGAGGAGGTTCCGGGCATTGCCTGAAGATCTGTCCGTCGCCTCACGCGTCAGAGCGGGTCATGATAGCCTTTCTGGACTAGCGCACCAAAGTGCATGTGGTCCGCACTTGCTCCGCCCTAGCACCTTGCCGCATTATCGGGTATACTATGCCTGCCTCCATGGAACGATCGGAAGAGAAACAACATCGCGCGCTCCTGCAGCGGATCGCCCGCCAGGCCATGCTCGACCGCGGTCTTGACCCGGACTTCTCACCTCGCGCGCTCGCAGAACTTGAAGGTCTCGCCGTGCTTCCCCCCGGGGGAGCCGCGAACGTCCGCGATCTGCGGCACCTCGCCTGGTGCTCCATCGACAACGATGATTCGCGCGATCTGGACCAGCTGTCCGTGGCTGAACTCCTGCCGGAGGGGAACGCGAAGGTCCTCGTCGCCGTTGCCGATGTGGATGCGCTCGTATCGCCTGGCTCCGCTATCGATGACCACGCCCGCCGGAACACGACCTCTGTCTATACGGCTGCGCGGACCTTTTCCATGCTTCCGGAGAAGCTCTCTACGGACCTCACGTCGCTCAACCCTGCCTCAGACCGGCCGGCCCTCATCGTCGAGATGGTCGTGGGCACTGGCGGGATGGTCCGATCCGATGTCTACGAGGCGATGGTCCGGAACAAGGCGAAGCTCGCCTATCATGGCGTTTCCGACTGGCTGGACGGGAGCGGCCCTGAACCGGAGTCGGTCAGCGCGGTCGCAGGTCTTTCCGAGAACCTGAGGCTCCAGGACCGCGTGGCCCGGCAGCTCAGGACGCTTCGCCACGAGAACGGCGCGCTCACCCTTGAGACCGTCGAGCCGCTGCTGGTCTTTGACGACGGGTCGCTGCGGGACATGGACGCAGAGCGGAAGGACCGCGCCAAGGAGATGATCGAGGACCTCATGATCGCGGCGAACGGCGTAACCGCCCGCTTCCTCGCATCGAAGACCCTTTCCTCGCTGCGGCGGGTGGTGCGAACGCCCAAGCGGTGGGACCGGATCCGGGAACTGGCGGCCGATCATGGCGCCCGGCTTCCCGAAGCACCGGATGCGCGGGCGCTCGAGGAGTTCCTGTCGCGCTCTCGGGAAGCGGACCCGCTCCGGTTCCCCGACCTGTCCCTTTCGGTCATCAAGCTTTTGGGCGCGGGTGAGTACGTCGTCGAGACACCCGGCGGCGAGACGGAGGGCCACTTCGGCCTTGCGGTCCGCGACTATTCCCATTCCACCGCGCCGAACCGGCGCTATCCCGACCTTATCACCCAACGTCTGCTCAAGGCGGCGCTGCGGGACGCGAAACCGCCCTACGGGGACGGCGAACTGTCCGTTCTTGCGCAGCACTGCACGGAAAAAGAGGATGCGGCGCGGAAGGTTGAGCGGCAGGTCAGGAAATCCGCGGCAGCCCTCCTCCTGGAGCACCGGATTGGCGAACGGTTCGACGCTGTTGTTACCGGAGCGGCGGACAAGGGCACCTGGGTCCGGCTTCTCCATCCTCCCATCGAAGGAAGGCTGGACCCGGGGTTCATCGGTCTGGATGTGGGCCAGCGGCTGCGGGTGCAGCTCGTCAGCACCGATGTGGAACGGGGGTACATCGATTTTCGGAGGGTCGGGTAGGATGGAAACGGCGTCGCACTTTGCGAAGAAGCACGGCCTCGAGGCGTATCTGGAAAAGCCGGCCGAACTGAACGAACTGATCTTCAAGCTTCTGGTGCTGCAGGAAACGCTGCAGAAGGAGCAGGCGCGCACGCGCGAAGGCGGCGGTCGGGAGGCGACCGCGATCTCGGTCCGGCGGAACGTGCAGGGAAAATTCACCGCAGCCTGCGCAGGAGACGGAGCGTACCGCTATGCCGTCGAGACGGCCCTCCGGTCGGCAACGACCATAACGCCCCTGTTCCAGCGGGGCAGGTTCGTCAAAGCGCTTCAGAGCATGGGCGTTCCCGACGGGCGGATCGCCGAGTACTGCAGCAGCATCGTATTGTCCGACGACACGCTGTGCGTCGACCCCGAATGAACGGACGGCGGTCCCGGACCGCGAGCGCTACACACGAAAAGAGGGAATGGCCATGAAGACCGTTCTGATCGCGAAACCGATCTTCGATATGATCGGGAAGGACAAGGGTTTTTTGCAGCGTTCGGACGTCCGCACATCCATTGCGTCGACGAACGACGACATCATGACCATTTGCCGGTCCGAACGGCCCGACCTGATCATTGCGAAGCTCGGCCTTCGGGGCAGAGACAGTGCCGAGCTCTTCGGGGCTCTCCGGGACAGCGGCCGGCTCCAGAAGACGGCGGTGATCATGATCCATGACGGCAAGCCCGGTGAGGCTGAGCTTGCTCAGCAGTGCGGCGCCGACGCAGTTCTGCGGCTGCCCGTCAATGCGGAAAAGCTTTTGAAGCAGGCCCAGCTTCTCCTCGACATCCCCCTGAGGGAAGCCTATCGCGTTCTCTTGAGCGTGAAGCTCGAAGGGAAGAGCTCAGTAAAACCATTCTTCTGCCGGTCCGAGAATATCAGTGTCACGGGCCTGCTGTTCGAAACGGATCGGACCTTTGAGCTGAGGGACAGGGTCGAATGCTCCTTCTTTCTTCCCGGTTCCCGGCAGCTTGTGGTCCGCGGCGAGATCGTCCGACAGGTTCCTTCGCCCGCCGGAGAGGGCCTAAAGCTTTACGGTGTCCATTTCTTCGCCCTCGATCCGAACGTGAAGGCGGCAATCGAGTCCTTTCTGGAGAAGAAGGCCAATATTTCTCTATCCTAGGGAAGGTGGGAAGACGCTGTTCGTATCGTGCACGGCGTCAGATTGTTTCGATCGCGGCTACGCGCAAGGAGGGATGCTCATGAACATGCGGCAGGTCCTGATCACGCTCATGATCGGTATCGCGGCGGGGGTCGCCGGGGCGGTCTATCTGCAGGGAGCCGCGCTGCCGTATCTCCCCGATGCGCTCTCCGGCAGGCGGGCGACCATCCGGGGGGTCGTGGTTGCGAAGGAGAAGAAACCGGCCGCGCTCCTGCTGACGGTGAACACGCAGCAAGGCGCGCTGCTCGCGACCTTTACGAGGAATGCTGATGAGACGAGCCTCCTGCTTGGCCCGGGTGATTCCGTGGAGCTCCGCGTCAAGGACTATGAGCCCTTCATCGAGAACCCGAAGATCCTGCGGGTGGTGAAGAACGCCCCGCCCGTCCCTGTCGAGCCGGGGGCCACGATGAGCGGCCCCGCTCCTGCCACGGCGCAGACGGGAACGCGCGAGGTGAAACCAGCGGCAGCCGGGAAGGCGGCACCCGCGGTGACCTCACGGAAGGGCCAGCGATAGCCCGGGTGAAAAGCAGCGATAGGGACAAGAAGGCCAAAGAGCGGGAGCTCATCGAGGGCCTGAGGCCCATCTGCATATGCAGGGGGATCAAACAGCGGGTCTTGCTGGAAAAGATCCGGTCAGGCAGCAGGACCGTTGAGGAACTGCAGAAGGCGACCGGCGCGGGAAACGGTTCCTGCAAAGGCGAACGCTGCATCCCGCGTATCAAGGAGCTGTTGAAGCGGCAGAGGTGATACGATGACCAGTAAGCCGGGTCAAGGAAGATTCCGTGACCCGGCTTTTCTTACTTCAGTTCGCGCGGCAGCCCGGCGGGAAGGGCGCATAGCTGCTCTCATCCCATAACCGGTTGGCGTTCTCCTGTCCGCAGCGGATGATTCCTTTGCGGCAGAGCGTCTCGCGCCACTCGTACTTGATCAGTGTCTTCTGGGAGGGAATGGGTTCGGGCTCGAATGCCACCTTGACGGTTGGGGAGTACTGCGCATCGCCGAAACCGGTTCCTGCCGATTCCTCTTTCGCCGCCATTGATGCTCCCTTTCTTGCCCGGTCGGCCTGGGGAGCTGCCGGCGCACTTTGCTGCAGTTTCCTCTCGGGGGCCGGCCAGACCTTCTCCCGGTACACTGCCACGGCGATCACCCCCATGGCCGACGCGTCATGGAACGTCCGTTCGCTGTAGGAATCTCCGGGCTCGGTAAAATAGAACCCGTGCACCGTGTCGTGGTCGGTCCGCCATCCGTCAAACCTGCCTTGGTCATAGGCATCCACCAGGTACATCTCCTCGTTGTTCGCGAGCTCCGACCGTTTCCCAGAGATGATGTTCCTGCCGTCGACCGCAACGACCACGCCGATCCGTTCGGCTGTCATGTTCCTCACGACGATGCCGTAGTGCTCACTCTTGTGTGCCTCGACGAACTGCTTGATGATGCGCGTACCGCCCTTCCAGAGGTCGCGGTGCGGGATTGCGAGCATGGTCGCGCCGCTCTCCGAAACGACCTCGATGCTCGCGCTGACGGGAAGACGGTCCCTTCCGTGAGGATAGGCCGGTGCTGCTGCCAGGATAATCGCTGTCAGGACTGCCGAAATCAGGTACCGCATGGTAAGGCTCCTTTCCGAACTTCCCCGGTGCAGGTGATGCCGGTCCTTGACCTGGGGTTTGGCCAATAGGACAACGGATGAGCGGAAAAGGTTCCCGCTTTTTTTCGTGCCCGGTCTTTGGGGGAGCAACGTAGGTAGGGAGACAGGAGCGCTACGGATGCTGGAGGTGGAGGAGCATGGTCTCGATGATGCCCGGCACGATGGTCATGCCCTGGTGCCGGAGATACCGCTCAGCTCTGCCGAGCAGCGAGACGTAGTAGCCCTCGGGAAAGGCCCAATAGGAAGCGGCAACAAGAACGACAAGAACGACGAAAAGAGCGAAGATGTTCCTTATGCGGGGGAAGACACCGCGCACCCATCCCTGGGTCCTGCGGCGGTTGTTCATGGCCTTGACGCGTTCGAGGAACGGTTCCTTCAGGTAGTCATCCCGACTGACCTTCAGGGCGTCGTAGCAGCTGAAGATCCAGATGACCGGGACTGCAAGGACGATGAAGACGGCGGCCGCGAAGATGTCCTCGATGATGTCGCGGCTGTCAGTGGCTTCAAGGCGGGGCCATGCGATGAGCGTGAGGGGAGCTGCGAAGAGTGCGAAATAACCGATCACGGAAAGGGACGCGAAGACGCCTCCTTTTACCGACTGGCCGTTCAGGTACTGGCCCCAGCCGGGGAAGCACATTGAACAGAGGGCCGGGAATATCCGGCTCTTCACGCCGGTGAACGGCCGTCTTCGCTCGCGGGCAGCAGCGTGGTAGGCATCGGCGGCGTTGTAGGCCCAGAAGACGAGCACCGCAAGGAGAAGGATCTCCGCGAAGAGGAACACATCGGCAAGGGCGAACCTGTGGGAGCGGAGCCGGTCAAGGATCGCGTCCCTGTTGAGGACCGACAGGACGATGCCGGCAGCGGTGAGGAACATCAGGAATAAGAATGCCAGGCCCTTGCCGATGAGATCGGCGTAGAACTGCCCGGATCCCCAGAGCAGGATGGAGAGAGAGTAGGCGGCAGCAGGATTCTTCTTTTCCGGAGGTGGCTCCTTTACGGTTGCGCGCTCTTTCGAACCAGACAACTCGTCAGGATCCTCTATGACCCATATCTTTTCCATGCCGGCAGAGAATCCAGCCTCTCTCGCGGGGCCTACTCGTGCTCCTTCATAATCCCAGTTAACATAGAACAATGCGGGAGGGCTGTCAAGAAAGAAGGCTCGGACCGCATGACCGTTCTTTCCCTGAGCGATCTCAATAGGATAGGAAGCTCTTCCTAGGATAAAATATCCCCCCGCCTAGGAACTATTACCAATATGCTTTTCTACGCACCTGCGATATGGTTAAGCCAGAAAGAAAAAAGACCTCACCGAAAAGGAGGGAATGAATATGCTGAACAAGGGCGGACATAAAGTGGCGGCGGGCACCTACTGGAACATGATGAACGGCGAACGGATCGATATGGATCACGAGGGCGTGCTGCCGGGCGACCGGAACACGATGTATGTGAAGGCCCCGAGCGCGGTTATGCTGGCTGTCGGGCCGGTCCTCGGCCTGATCTTCGCGGTATTCCTTCCCTTCATCGGGATCGCGATGGCCGTCAGCCTGGCCGGGAAGAAGGTCGTGGAAGGGCTTGCAAGCGCGGCGGCAGGCAGCGTTTCCTTCGGCTGGAGGCCTATCGAGGCCTACCTGGCGGGCAGAAAGCGGAAGAAAGAGGCTCGCCAGAAGAAAGAAGGGAAAGGCACCCCGAACCAGTAGGGTCTGTCATAGTCAAGGATCGAGGCGGGACGGAAGAACGTCCTGCCTTTTTTTGTGGCTCTCTCGCGTCGTGAACTCTAAACCACCTTCACGCTCACGAAATCCTGTTCGCCATCCCAGCGGTAGCCATTGATCTCCCCGATCCTGCCGTCCCGGACCGAGACGACGACATGCACGGCCTCCGGGAACTCCGGCTCGCCGAAGACCGTCAGAACCTCCTTGTCCATTGCCGAAAAATAGGCGCCGCAGTCGATGTGGGAATGGTAGAAGCAGATGACCTCTTCGCCTTTTGCGGCGGCATCGGCAAAGATGCGCTCCATCTCGGCGCGGTCGATGTCATAGGCCTCGCGGCTCGTGCGCGGATGCTGCTCCGGGTCCCGCGCGTGGAGTTCATCCTGCCGGTTCCTGCAGGGGTGGACGCGCTGGGACGAGGCATTCCCGGTCACGATGCCGCAGCATTCGGACGGATAGTCGGCAATCGCGCGCTTCGAGATGATCTCGATGGATGACGGTGTCAGCATGCTCCTCCCCAATGACAAGCCCATTGACAACCATTGATCCGCGAGGGTGCAAGGGACGCAGGGAAGATGAGGAGGTTCTAAAGAAAAGCATTCCGCTTTTCGATCTTGACGTCCTCGCGATCTTTGCGTCTTTGCGGTAAACGGTATGATGGTGTGCCTTGGTCTTCCTTCCGGACAGGCTAGAGCTCCCTGCTCAGATACCGCTCCCCGCCGTCGGGGAACATGACTACGACGATTCCCTGCTCCAGTCGTTGCGCCACGCGGAGCGCCGCGGACAGCGCGGCTCCCGATGACGTGCCGACGAACAGTCCTTCCTCCCTGGCCAGCCTCTTCGTTATGTCGAATGCCGCATCGGTGCCCACGGTCAGCCGCTCATCGGGAAAGTTCTTGTCGAAGATGCCGGGGACGATGGCGTCCTCTTCGAGGTACTTCGTTCCTTCGATGCCGTGCATGGCGTCGTCCGGATGCACGGAGAGCACACGGATATCCTTCCGGTACGAGCGAAGCGCCCTTCCCGTCCCCATGATCGTTCCGCCGGTTCCGACGCAGGCGATGAAGTGCGTGACGGTGCCTCCGGTCTGGCCGATGATCTCGGGTCCGGTGGAAAGCTCGTGCGCTTTCGGGTTGGACGGGTTGTTGTACTGATCGGGCTGGAAGTAGCGGTCCGGATGCCTGCTCAGGAGCTCCTTCGCGAGACGGATGGCGCCGTCGGCGCCCTCGAAGGGGCTGGAGAATACCAGCTCGGCGCCGAAACCGGCGATGATCTTCTTCCGCTCGGCGCTCGCGTTCTCGGGGATAACGATCGTGACGCGGTAGCCCTTGACCGCACCGATCATGGCGTAGGCGATGCCGGTATTGCCCGACGAGGAGTCAAGGATGGCCTTGTCACGGGTCAGGAGCCCGGCACGCTCTGCGTCCTCGATCATCCGGAAGGCCGCACGGTCCTTCACCGATCCGCCGGGATTGCCGCGCTCGAGCTTGGCAAGGATATGGACCTTCGGCGGGACGCCCTTGGTGATCTTTGTGATCCGAACGAGCGGCGTTGCGCCGATCAGGTCCATGGCGGACGAAGCGGCTTCCGGGCCACGCTTTTCGGTCGGGGGCGTCATAGGCAAGGGTCATTATAACAGCGGAACCAGATGTGGTCAATCCGGGCGACACGGGATGTCAAGCCAAAGCTAAAATGTCCGGTTCTTATCAAAGCCAAAATGTCCGGTTTTAGGTTATCGCTTGAAGTTCTGCCCTTGCTCTGATCATTGCCTTTGCTGGAGATTTCCACGGATGCGATTCAGACGGTTTGTTTATA
>JBAIYC010000052.1:0-3199 GCA_037916085.1 Nitrospirota bacterium
ACATCAACCGCGGTCTGCCGTTCTCCGACATCATCGAAGAAGGGAACCTCGGCCTCATCCGGGCGGTCGAGAAGTTCCAGTATCAGCGGGGCTTCAAGTTCAGCACCTACGCATCGTGGTGGATCAAACAGTCCATCGAGCGCGCCATCGTCAACCAGACCCGGACGATCCGGCTGCCGGTCCATATCGCGGAGATCGTCAATTCCTATACGCGTGCGACGCGGCAGCTGACGCAGAAACTCGGCCGCGAGCCGGTAGTGGAAGAGATCGCCAAGAAAATGCGCGTGACCATCGAGAAAGTGCGGAGCATCTCCCAGGTGGTGCGCGAGACCTACTCCCTGGACATGCTGATCGGCGACCAGGAGGAGGACACGCTCAAGGACATCCTGCAGGACACCAACGCACTGTCTCCCGCCAGCGTGTCCGACGATATCCGCCGGCGCGAGCACATCGACGATTGGCTGAAGCAGCTGTCGGTAAGCGAAAAGAAAGTCGTCGAGATGCGGTTCGGACTGAACGACGGCGAACCCATGACCCTGGACAGCATCGGCAAGGAGTTCGGCATTACGCGGGAGCGGGTGCGCCAGATAGAGACGCAGGCCCTCAACAAACTCCGAGCGATCACCAGGCGGAAGAAGATCGACTTGGAAGGAATGCTGTAGAATGAAATTGAAGATTCAAGGGGTTACTCTTGAATATTCCTTCCCTAATGTTGAACATGCCCCTGTAGCTCAGGTGGATAGAGCAGCGGTTTCCTAAACCGCGTGCCGGGTGTTCGAATCACCCCAGGGGCACCAAGATATTAAAGGTTACGGCCGAATCCTCTCTTCTCACCTTTGTTACCTCGCTGACGTTTCTTCCCTTCTACCTGATGAAGTCCTTTTTCATTTGGCGCATGCCATGGCTACTATTGTTCCGAGATGTCCAGAACGACCCATTGAAACCATACAAGGCCATACAAGTCGACTTAGGAGGCCGCTAAAGACCGGGCGACCAACGACAGACAAACGAGGTGTGTCTCATGCGTCTCATTATGAGACGAGAATGTCTCTAGCCGAGACAAGTTAGTATGGCCTTAAGAAGAAATATAGAATTTCCGCCGGTGACTAGCTCAATAAATCATATACATACCTAAGAATCGTGAAATAATAATTCTGGCATGGACCATGCTAATTACAGATATAGAAGATTGACAATTGTATTTTTATTTTAGTCTGTCATCTGATCTGATGCGGCGGCAGTTCGTACTGGATAGGCAGACAACATCCTGATGGCTTGAGGAGGACGCCATGAAGATGACCTTGAAGAACAAGCTTTGGGGTGGCGTGGGAGTACTTGTAGCAATGGTGCTGTTGCTGGGAACGGTCTTGTTTTGGACAAACATCCGCGTAAAGAACGATGTGGCGAGAAACAAGGAATTAAGAGATCTGAACGGGCAGTTGACCGCGAGAATCGTCGATCATTTTAAATGGATGGACGGCCTTTCGTCCGGACTCTTCCTGGAAGGGAAGGACTTCACCGGAAAACTGGATCCGACGGAATGTAATCTTGGAAAATGGATGGCAACATACAAACCGCATTCCGAGGCAATCAGTGTCCCGTTCGTTGCACTGCACGAGCCTCACAAGAAACTCCACGAATCAGCATCGAAAATCATTGCTGATTACAAGGCCGGCCATATCGAGGCTGCGAGGGCCATATTTCTGAAGGAAACTGTTCCGGCGGTAACTGAAGTGCAAGAGCACCTTCACAAGATGAAAGAGATCCTGCGGACAGATGAGGAAAAAGCCACCGAAGAGCTTGCGGTAGCCCAACGGCGATCGGAAATCCTGACGGTCGTTCTGACCCTGTTGATCGGTGCACTGGGATTTTTTGGCGGTGGAATGCTCGTTAAGAGCCTGCTGCATCAGATCGGAGGTGAGCCGGACCGTATCGCCGATATCGCAGATAAGATCGCCCACGGCGATCTGACGGTGCGGTTCGAGTCCAGCGGCAATGCAGAAACGGGAGTCTATGCGGCCATCAAACTGATGGCCGAACGGCTTCAGCATGTCGTGGCTGACGTAAAGACGGCGGCAGACAACGTGGCCTCGGGAAGCGAACAGCTCTCTGCTGGTGCCCAGCAGATGTCCCAAGGCACGACCGAACAGGCCGCATCTACTGAACAAGCCTCATCGTCCATCGAGGAAATGAACGCGACCATCCGGCAGAACGCGGACAACGCCATGCAGACCGAGAAGATTGCCCTAAAGAGCGCAAGTGACGCGCAACAGAGCGGCGTAGCTGTAACAAACGCAGTGACTGCCATGAAACAGATCGCTCAAAAGATCTCGATTATCGAAGAGATCGCCCGTCAGACGAACCTTCTTGCCCTGAACGCGGCGATCGAGGCGGCGCGAGCGGGCGAGCACGGCAAGGGTTTCGCGGTCGTAGCCTCGGAGGTCAGGAAATTGGCGGAGCGCAGTCAAACGGCTGCGGCCGAGATCAGCGAGCTGTCGGGGTCCAGCGTAGAAGTGGCCGAAAAGGCCGGCGCCATGCTTGCGACACTGGTACCGGACATCCAGAAGACCGCCGAACTCGTGCAGGAGATCAGCGCATCGTCGAAGGAGCAGTCGGGTGGAGCAGATCAGATCAACGGAGCTATTCAGCAACTCAATCAGGTGGTACAGCAGAACGCCGGGGCCGCGGAAGAGATGGCGTCTACGTCCGAGGAGCTTGCGAGCCAGGCCGACCAGCTCTTGAACACCATCTCGTTCTTCAAGGTAAACGGCAATGGTCACGACCGGATGGCGTTAGCTGCATCGACATCGACCAGAAGTGTGGTCAAACAGGCATCGCGTGCACCGCAGATTGCCCATATTTCTCCAAGGGCGGTCAAACCAGCGGCAGCCCAAACAAAGGGGATGAAACTCGACCTCGGCAAGACCGTTCATGCCAAAAGCGATGCTAGGGACGCTGAGTTCGAGAAATTCTAGTGTCAGATGCCGGACATCAGACTGGCAGACGACAGACTGAGGCAACATCGGCGGCGTCTGTCTGTTAGGAGGTTTCCATGGCCGCAGCGGACATAACCGACACGACGCAGTACCTGACCTTCAAGCTGGGCGACGAGGTCTATGCCCTGGACATCGGGAAGGTGCGCGAGGTGCTGGACTTCACCGCGGCGACCAAGGTCCCCCGGACGCCGGACTTCATGCGG
>JBAIYC010000053.1:0-5255 GCA_037916085.1 Nitrospirota bacterium
GCCGTTCCGCGGCGCAGCGTTCCACGTAGAAGGAACCACCGCCTGATAGTTCTTGATTTTGCCTCCGTCGACGACGCACCAGTGCGACAGGATGCCCCGCGGCGCTTCATGGAAACCGACGCCCCGTATCTCGCCGCTCGGGAACTTGGGCGCGTTGAACGTCGTCACGTCGCCTTTCCCGATATTGGCCACCAGCGCGTTCCACTGGTTCGTGCACTCATCGAGCAGCACCGCGCAGCGCACCGCCCGGGCTCCGATGCGGCCGATGGTGGAATGCAGTGCAGCCGGTCCCACCTTGGTCTTGGCCACTGCGCTGATGGTGTTCAGCATGTCAGTGACGTATTTCTTGGTGCCTGCATGACCGGCTGCGTACATGCACAGCACGTTTGCCAGCGGACCGACCTGGGCCGGTTTCCCGTAGAAGGTCGGCGCCTTGACCCAGGAGTACTTGCCATCGTATTGCATACCGGTGTGATTCGGGTCTGTGGACTCCTCCCAGGGATGCTTGTTCCAGTCGCCCTTGTACCAGGAATGCTTGATGCTCTCCTTGACACCGTTCTTGAAGAAGTCGTCATTGAAGCTCTTGATGGGCTTGAACGTGGCAAGATCGCCGTTTTCGATGTACCCGCCCGGCAGCGCGAAGGTGGTCCCCTTCGTGTCCATGGGCATATCAGGGGCCGAAAGATAATTCGTTACGCCCTTCCCGTGCCCGGTCCAGTCAGCATACAACGCCGCCACGGCAGCGACGTCGACGAGCATGGCATTCCGTACGAAGCCCTGGACCTCGTCGATGAGCGTCTTGATGTAGTAGAGCCGCTCCATGTTAAGCGCTGACTGGTTGTCCGGGTTGATCGGGTTCGCAACACCGCCTACCGCAAGGTTCTGGATGTTGGGCGTCTTGGACCCCAGGATCGAGACGACCATGTTGATCCTGCGCTGGTACTGCAGCGCCTGGAGATAGTGCGCCGCGGCGAGGAGGTTCACTTCCGGCGGCAGTTTCATGGCCTTGTGGCCCCAGTAGCCGTTCGCGTAGATACCGAGCTGGCCGCTGCCCACAAAGGTCTTGAGCTTATCCTGGACCTCCTTCATATGCTTGTAGCTGTTCTGGTCCCAGTTCGAAAGGCTCTCACCAAGCTGCGACGCCTTCTTGGGGTCAGCCTTCAGGGCCGAAACGATGTCCACCCAGTCGAGCGCTGCCAGATGGTAGAAATGCACGGTATGGTCATGGACACCGTGAGCTGCCATGATCAGGTTACGGATATACTGAGCATTCAGCGGAACTTCGAGCTGCAGTGCGTTCTCAACCGACCTCACCGAGGTCAGTGCGTGTACGGACGTTCAAACGCCACAGATGCGTTGGGTGAAGAGCCAGACCTCCCGTGCATCCCTCCCTTTCACGATGTTCTCGATCCCGCGCCACATTTGGCCGGATGACCAGGCCTTCGAGACCTTCCCGCCTTCGACTTCACACTCGATCCTCAGGTGACCTTCGATCCGGGTGATCGGGTCTATGACAATTCTCGCCATTGTGTTCTCCTTCCGAAATGTTATGCGTGCTCAGGCGCAGGCAGCACGGGGAATTTCTTGACAATGTACAGGTACGCCATGATCTCGAAGGCGATCATGCCAAGTGTGATCATGATCTCGCCAAAGGACGGGAAATAGCTCCAGTTATTACCCGGATTGAAACTGATGAAGAACGCATCGAACCGGTAGATCGTGCCCGCCAGGAGCATGAAGACAGCTCCCAGGAACATCTTTCGAGGCACGGTCCGGTTCGCCTTCGGCAGAACGAATGCGAGTGCTACGACAAATGATGCGATTTCGATCCAGAACATCAGGCTGTTCAGATCGAACCTGAATGCCAGACCTATAACACCGCGTGCGACGATATCGACCATCCTGATCACGAGGTAGATGCCTATCAGCCAAGGCATCAGGCCGGTGATCTTGGAGAGAAGGTTCGTTTCGGGAGCGTGCTTGAACCCGACCGACGCATAGATCGCTTCGAAGACTACGATGGCATATCCCATGGTGATGGCCGAGATCAGGAACAGAAGAGGCAGGAACCTCGTCTGCCACAGAGGCGACAGTTTCTTTCCCGCGATCACCATGAGGGTTCCCAGCGACGATTGATGCATGGTGGGCAGAAGGATGCCAAGAGCGATGAAGAAGAACAGGTATTTCTTCACCAGTTTGTGAATGCCCGAGACGTTGATGTTCTGGAGGAATTTCGGCATGTTCGACTTGTACTTCTCCATGCCCTCAAAGAATGCCGGTGAAAACTCTATCCAGAGCACCCCGACGTAGGAACCGATGCAGACAGCGACTTCGAGCATGACCGAGTTCACATTGGAGTACCAGGGGGTGAACATGTTGTAAGCCTGCCAATACCTTCCGATATCAATAAAGATCGATATGGCTGCCAGGGTGTAGCCGAACACGCTGGCCAAGAGCGCCGGACGAACCAGTGGGTGATACTCGCCTTTGTTGAGCACGTACACGAGCAAGGCCATGGAATACCCGCCGCAGGCGATCGCCGTGCCGGCTACCACGTCATAGGCGATCCAGATACCCCAAGGGAAGCCGTCGCTCAGGTTCGCGACGGCGCCGATCCCCAAGACAAAACGGATGAGCACCAGCAGCCCCGCGAAGAGCGCGAATCCCATCAGGACCTTGAACGGTTTGGTGAGGATCTCTCCTCCGATAGGTTTGCTTTCTTCAGACATAGGCCTCTCCCTCTCGGTTATTTATGATCCTTCGTGTTCCGGTGAACGACATAGATGAGGCCGCCGAGGAAAACGATCGGCGCGATCATCCCCTTGTACAGCGTATGCTGAATGGTCTCTGTACGCCTCGCGTCCGATTCCTCGTCCAGAACCGGCAACCCGAGCTTTTCGAAGGAAACGCCGGCAAGATACAGCGTCTGGGTTCCTCCGCCGTCCCTTTCCCCATAGACCTTCTGGACATAGGGAGTTACGAGGCGCTCAGTGGTCTCCTTGCCGTCGACCCGTGCTACAGGATACTTGCGGTACTCTCCGGGCTTGTAGGCCAGGCGTCTCTTCGCTTCGGCAAGCAGATCCTCTACCTTTCCGAACACCGTTGCGCCCGTGGGGCAGAACTCGGCGCACGCGGCGATCTCGTTCCTTGCCAGCCGATGGGAGCACAGCTGGCACTTCTGTATCCGGGGAAAGGCCTTCTCGAATTCGAACTTCGGAATGTTGAAGGGACATGCCACCTGGCAATACCGGCAGCCGATGCAGGCTCCCTTGTCGTACGACACAACGCCTGATTTGGGGTCCTTCTGGAGTGCAGACACGGGGCAGGCCGACATACAGGCCGGGTCGACGCAGTGCATGCACTGACGCTTTATGTAAGCATGTCCGTCCTTTTCCCGGTCCTTCACCTCGCCCGTACCGTTCTTGTACAGCTTGATGATATTGTAGGTCTTGGAATCTGTGTCCAACGGATTGTCCCAGAGCGGGTCCTGCGGGGTCGATGAGCTCTGCGGCATGTCGTTGTACTGTTTGCAGGCCGATACGCAGGCCTTGCATCCCGTGCATACCGTTGAATCATAGAGGAGCCCGACAGCCTCCTTGAGGCGCCCCTTGGGCTCTCGGGCAAGCACGGGGGTGGCGCTTGACGCAGCAATCAGACCGCCGGCTGCCGCAACTTTCAGGAAATCCCTGCGCTTAATTTCCATAAGTCAGCCTCCCGTGGTCTCGTTATTTCTTTTCGTCCTCACCCAGTTTGCCCGCGACCTTCTTCACTGCTGCGTACGCCGCTCCGGCCGCGGCTGCTGCAACGGCGACGTTCACGATACCCGCGCCCCTGCCCTGCTGTTCTGAGGTATGGGGATACGTATCAGGCGGTGTTACGAGATGGAGGCTGGCCTTGGTGAAGAGCGGCTTATGGAAGCCGACACCCGCCTCCGAGCAGCCGAAGCACGGATGCCCGCATCCGACCGGCCAGGTCCCGGCCCCCGTATCCCCGAAAAGCAACGACGGGCAATTATTGAAGGTCTCGGGCCCTTTGCAGCCGAGCTTGTACAGACAGAATCCCTTGCGATGGTTGTCGTCGCCGAACTCCGTTGCAAAGCGGCCGGCGTCGAAATGCGGCCTGCGCTCGCAGTTCTCATGGATAAGCCTGCCATAAGCGAACATCGGCCTGGCCTTGCTGTCAAGTTCGGGCAGTTTCTTGAACGTGACAAAATACAGGACGGTGGAAAGGAAATTGTATGGATTGGGAGGACATCCCGGGATGCTGACCACGGGCGTCTTGATGCCGGCATCGGCCAGCACTTTGTGGACCGGAGAGGCGCCTGTCGGGTTCGGGTCGGCCGACGGTACGCCGCCCCATGAGGAGCAGGAACCGATGGCAATGATCGCAAAGGCATCCTTCGCCGTTTCCTTCAGGATGTCCACAACCGGCCTGCCGGCAATCTTGCAGTAGATGCCGTTGTCCTTGACCGGGATTGACCCGTCCACAACGAGGATGAACTTCCCCTTGTTCTCCTTGATTGATGCGGCACGTGCCTCTTCGGCCTGATGCCCCGACGGGGTGCTGAGCGTTTCATGGTAGTCAAGCGATATCAGATCGAGGATCAGATGCTCAAGGGTCGGGTGTGTGGCTCTCAGAAGTGATTCCGTGCAGCCAGTGCACTCCTGGGCCGACAGCCAGATGACGGGGGGACGCTTCGGATTAACAGCAGCCTCCGCTATCTGGGCTCCGGCTCCTAATGGAAGCCCCATGCTCGATGCCATGATGGTGCAGTATTTCAGAAAGTCCCTGCGAGAGACACCACCCACCAGCGTGCTGAACGTTTTGAAATCCTTGTTCTTCATACAACCTCCACGATTTGGAAAAAATTTCGATCAGTTGAGAAGAAATATTGAAGACGCGATGAAGCTCCCAACAGCTGTACATCACTGGTGGCAAATGCCGGTCCGGGTCATCCGGCATAATAATGAATTATATATCTATAAGCATTTTGCATGCCATTATTAACATATTGATATATAAATGTACTCAGTTCAGACTGAGCACAAACACACTAACCGCAGCACTCTGTTGGCTACCATTTGTAACATTAATCAAGGCAAATATCATATTGTTGCATCATTTGTTAAATGTCTTCAAAACATATCCGGCAATCTCTTTAGCCTCCTTGTCCGGGATAGTCTTCTCATCAAACTGAGACATTCCTGGCCCCGGTTTTCGCATTCTCTGAATGATATCGTTCACCGTCTTCACAT
>JBAIYC010000054.1:0-2176 GCA_037916085.1 Nitrospirota bacterium
GTCGTGTCCAGGGAGATCACGTATTCCAGGTCCTGGGGGAAGTTCTTGCTGACCTCTTTCATCAGTTTCTTCACGCCGTCCACGGCATTGATGGCGTTCGTGCCCGGAAGCTGGTAGAGGCCGAGCACCGCGGCCGGCTTCCCGTTGAGCCTGCCTTTCATCTCGTAGGTCTGGGCGCCGAGATCGATGCGCGCCACGTCCTTGAGCCGCACCAGCGAACCGTCGGGGTTGGCGCGCAACACGATCTGGCCGAACTCCTCGGGGGTGACCAGCCGCCCCTGGGCGCGGACGGCATAGGTGAACTCCATGCCTGGCGGGGCCGGTTCGGCTCCCACTTTTCCGGCAGGGTTCACGGTGTTCTGCTTCTGGATGGCGGCCGTGATCTCGGGGATCGTGATGTTCAGCGTCGCCAGCCGGTCAGGCCGCACCCAGACGCGCATGGCGTACTGGCCCGCGCCGAAGACCGTGACGCTGGCGATGCCGGGCACGCGCGTCAGCTGGTCGTTGATGTTGATGTTGGCGTAGTTGGCCAGGAACACCTCATCGTAGGTCCCCTTGGGAGAATAGAGCGAGACGACCATGAGCGGCGACGACGTGGACTTCTTCACCGTGACGCCGTAGTTGCGGACGTCGGAGGGGAGCTTGGCCGCGGCCTGGTTCTGGCGCATCTGGGCCAGGACCTGGTCGATGTTCGGGTCCGTTTTCACGTCGAAGTTGACGTACATCTTCATCTGCCCGTTGTTCGCGTTGAGCGAGTACATGTAGTTCATGTTGTCAACGCCGCTCATCTCCTGCTCGATGGGCGTGGCAACGGACTGTTCAACGGTCTGGGCGTCGGCGCCCACGTAGGTCGTGTCGACCACCATCTCGGGCGGCACGATGTTCGGGTATTGTGCGATCGGCAGGCCGAGGATCGAGACGATCCCGACGATCACGATGACGATCGAGATGACGATGGCAACGATGGGCCTGTTGATGAAGAAGTTGACCATGGATTACCTCGCTCGCATCTTCCCCCGTCCTGGTTCTAGCAGACACAACATCCCTTGAACAATGGGACGCGGATAAAATCTGATGAACGCGGATGGAAGAAATAGACTTCGTCGCTCATGTTCATGTGCGATCGCAAAGAACAGCTGGTCTCTGTCGGGCTTGATGCCATTCATTTTGAATCGCAATATCAAATCAAACCTGGACTTGTTCTTATCCGCGTGCATCCGCGTAGATCCGCGTCCAATCTGCCATGGATTAGAATCCACGATTTCTTTCTACTGCTCGTGTCCCGCGACGGGCTTGCCGGATGATGTTGGTGCCGGCTTCGCTGAAGGCGGTGACGCGGGTTGTGCGGCAGTCGGTGCGGCCTGGGATGTCTGCGACTCCATCGAAACGAGCTTCGGATTGACCGTCATGCCGTCCTTCACCTTTTGGAGCCCCTCGACCACGATACGATCTCCGGGCTGCAGGCCCTCGGTGATCACTATGAGCGAGCCGGTCCTCACGCCGGGCTTGACGGTGCGGATGGCGACCTTGTTGTCAGGCCCGACCACGGCCACCTGGAAGTTGCCCTGCAGCTCGTTCACGGCGCGCTGCGGGACGACCAGTGCCTCCGGGATGCTCTCCATGACGGCGTGCACCCTGGCGTACTGGCCCGGCCTCAGGAGATTCCCCGGATTCGGGAAGAGGACCGCTACCTTGAGCGTCCCTGTTGAGGGATCAACCTGCCGGTCGGCAAAGGAGAACTCTCCCTTCTGGGGATAGAGGCTCCCGTCAGCCAGGAGGAGCTCGATCTTCCGCTTCGGTTGCCCCGCGGCCGGCCGGGTGGCCTGGGCACGAAGGAACTCCTGCTCGCTGATCGGGACCCAGACCTTGATCGGATTGACGTCCGACACGGTGGTGAGTTCCTCGGTCTGACCGGGACCAACGAGGTTCCCGATCTGGGCCCTGGCCGTTCCCGCGATGCCGGTGATGGGAGCGGTGATGTATGTAAATCCGAGATCGAGCTGCGCCTTGTCGAGGGCCGCCTTCGCAGCGTCGTAGGCCGCACGGGCCGACGACTCGTTCCCGATGGCGTCATCGAGGTCCTTCTGGCTGACCGCGTTCTGCGCCGCAAGCGGCTTGATGCGCGCCAGGTTCGCCTGGGTCTGGTCCCAGCGCGCCTTCTTCTGAGCCACGTCGG